>JALOMY010000005.1 GCA_025455225.1 Cyclobacteriaceae bacterium
ATCTTTGAACCGGATAACAATGCTGCTGCACAGAATTTTATTCATGCCCATTAATAGATTCGTCTTGTCCTCCAGGGCATAATAAATACTTTCTCCATTTCCCTGGACCAACACCTGGTCAAGCTCTTTATTTTTAAAAATGGCAGTCATTTTTCTTCCTTTAATCTGATTAAAATTTTTAATGGTATCCATGGAGATGACAAAGGCATTGGCCGTTAGAAAGATGCGGCTAATGGTATTGTTTTCAATCAACATGCTGATCGAATCGGCAGTCATCTGGTTTCCTTCGGTCCATAATATAGGTGACTTGTAGAAAAACATCATGGAATCGGCTAGACGGTATTCAAGCGAATCCGCCAGTCCCTGAATATCACTTTTATAAATTTTAACATTCTTATATGCCAGCAATCTTTTTTTAGCAGGATCCTCACTGTCAATAGAAACAAGAGTGTCCGCTGAAATAAAAAGGGTATCACCTTCATCCGTCACTTTGGTGAGGTACGCATTGGTATACACTTTAGCAATGTTTTTTCGTTTGTCAAAGAAGGCGTTATCACCATAAATGGCCAGGTTCTCTTCTTTGTGCGTCATTACAACATTACCCTGCACCCGGTAAATTTTTCGTACATCATCGAGAATGATTTTCTTTCCTGTTAAGGTGTAGGATTCCGACTCGCCCTGTCCTTGCTTCAGATCGGATGTTTTAAGTTTCGTATCGTATTGTCCTCCTTCGTATACAAATGTGTTTTTCTCTTTGTCAATGACTGTGGTTTCCGTTCTGAAATAAATAATCTTGGATTGCGAATTGTATTGAAGCGAATCTGATTTCATGGTGTAATCCGGGTTCACCACGTTTACATTGGTTTTAAATGACGCTACATTGTTATTAACCTGATAATATCCTTTACGACTTGTTAATACGTTGATGCTGTCCACCAGTCGGCCTCCGTTATAGTAATAGGCTTCATTTTTTACACGGTCGAAATCCAGGTAGTCTGTGTAGAGGGTTGCGGTTTCCAGTTTTTTGAATACTACATTATTGCGAAGTTTGGCAATGCGTGTATTGCCATCGTATTCGGCACGCCTGGAGGTAATGGTAACCGAATCGCCATCGGTGATGCGTACATTTCCGTATGCCTCAACGGAATTTTTTGAGCGAAAAAATAAAGCCGAATCGCAGTAAATCGTGGTGCGGTGCTGTACAAAGATTACGTTACCGATTACCCGGTCATAGCGCTCACCATCTTTAACCCCTCCCTTAAGTTGATCTGCTTGTTTGAGGGTAACAGAATTTTGCGCTAATGCAGGTACAGCGAAGAAAATACATACAGCAGCAATAAGAATTCGCATGGCGTAAAAGTAATTAAAAACAGGCTTTACCCTACCTTAAACAGGGTGGTTAAACGTATCTTTGATCTGTGCTTGAGCAATTTTTAAACCATATAAAAAAGCATCAATTATGCAGCCCTGAGGATAAGGTATTGCTCGCAGTAAGTGGCGGGTTAGACTCCATGGTTATGCTGCATATATTTATTCGGGCAGGGTTTTCAGTAGGTGTGGCACACTGCAATTTTCAGCTTAGGGGAGATGAATCGGACGGTGATGAAAAATTTGTTGCGCGTTTCTGTCAATCATTAAAAATTCCATTTTACAGCAAGCGGTTCGAAGCGAAGGCCATGGCGGATGAAAATGGTATCTCAGTTCAAATGGCCGCACGTGAACTTCGGTATAATTGGTTTGAAGAACTGCTTATTGAAGAGAATTACTCCCGACTTGCCACAGCCCATCACAGTTCCGATTCTGTGGAAACCATTTTATTAAGTTGGATTAATGGTGCTTCGATTGATGGACTGTTGGGAATACCGGTTAAGAACGGCAATATTATCCGACCCTTACTGTTCGCAACACGGGCTCAATTGGAATCCTACGCAAAAGATGCTCAGCTTACCTGGCGTGAAGATTCCAGCAATGATTCAATTGACTACCGTAGAAATTATATCCGTCACCGGATTATTCCGCATCTCAGTGAAGTCAATCCTTCTTTTGAAAGCACTATTATGCGAGGCCAGGAAAAATTAAAAGGTGAGCATGAACTGCTGTCAATCGCTTTTCAGGAATGGAAGAATAAGTATGTGGAATATTCAGGCGATACCATCCTGATCTCCAAGAAAGGATTCGAACATTTCTCCTCAGGGGCGTCCATACTCTGGCGGCTGATTAATCACCTGGGTTTTAATTTTGATGAATGCCTTCAGATCATGGAAGCACTTGAGGGACAACCCGGCAAACAGTTTATGGGCACTGCGCATGAACTTAACATTGATCGCGATCAGCTGATTGTCTTTCCCCAAAAAAAATCATGGGAAGAGGTAATCCTAAAACCCGATCAGGAATTGGCGATTCTGGGTACATGGACGATGAATCTTCGTTATTCCAACAGGGAATTGACGGTAATACCAACAGATCCTTATGAAGTTGTTTTAGACGCTGAAAAAATTGTTTTTCCGCTTCGGTGGCGCCAATGGAAATCAGGCGATTATTTCTATCCCCTGGGCATGAATCATCGGAAAAAACTAAGTGATTTTCTGATTGATGAGAAGGTTTCTATGGCTGAGAAAAGCAGGGTTACGGTACTTGAAAGTCAGGGGCAAATTATATGGGTGCCCGGGTACCGCCCCGATAACCGGTTCAGGGTAACGACCGAAACAAAACGGGTCCTGTTGATGATCGTCAGGCCATATTTTGATTAATATCCTTTTTCTTTGGGGCATCGATTAATAAATTGCCGCGCTTTTAAGGCAACTAAAAATCAAATCAAATTCATTCTTTATACACTTAACACTCAGAACGTATGAAAGTAACTGTAGTAGGTGCCGGTAATGTGGGCGCCACGTGTGCCGATGTGCTGGCTTATCGGGAAATAGCCAACGAAATTGTACTAATTGACATCAAGGAAGGTTTGTCGGAAGGCAAATCGCTTGATATCTGGCAAAAAGCACCTATCGACCTGTATGATACCCGAACCGTTGGTTCAACAAACGATTATTCAAAAACCGCTCATTCCGATGTGGTAGTGATTACTTCCGGATTGCCCCGTAAACCGGGTATGAGTCGTGATGATCTTATCGGAACCAATGCCGGAATTGTGAAATCAGTTACTGAAAATATTATTGCCCATTCTCCGGAAGCAATCATTATCGTGGTGTCAAACCCGTTGGATGTAATGACCTACCAGGCCCATCTTACCTCCAAACTGCCTCGCACTAAAGTATTCGGTATGGCCGGTATTCTGGATACCGCGCGTTACCGCGCCTTCCTGGCCGAAGCTTTGAATATTTCTCCTAAAGACATACAAGCTATGTTGTTAGGAGGTCATGGCGATACCATGGTTCCGCTTCCACGCTATACAACCGTAGCCGGCATACCGGTAACCGAATTGATTGATCATCAAAAGCTGAACGCGATACTCGAGCGGACCAAAGTAGGTGGAGGTGAACTTGTTAAGTTAATGGGTACTTCGGCCTGGTATGCACCGGGTTCTGCTGCCGCCCAGATGGTTGAAGCCATTGTACGCAACCAGCGCAGGGTATTCCCGGTTTGTGTTCAGTTGGATGGTGAATACGGAATTAAAGATTGCTACCTGGGTGTTCCGGTAATCCTGGGCAAGCACGGAATTGAGAAAATCATTGAACTTGATCTTAATGAATCCGAACGCGCCTTGCTTGAATCCAGTCGTAAAGCGGTTCGTGAAGTAATGGATGTATTGGATAATTTGGGATAAGCCAAACTCAATGAATCTTAAAAATGCCGGCCACAACCGGCATTTTTTATTTCATCAGGGATGCCAGTTGTTCAACCGTCAATCCGTTAAAATTATCAATCACCAGGTCGGTATGGTTTAACTCCTGTGCTGAATGGGTCGTGGTTATACCGATTACTTTTGAACCCGATCGCTTTCCGGATTCAACACCCGATAACGAGTCTTCAATAACAATGCATTGTTCATTGGGAATACCCAGTGCCTGTGCCGTTTTAATATAGATTTCCGGATTGGGTTTACCGTGGGTCACAAATCGTTCATCCAGAATCGTTTCAAAATAATGGCCAATTCCGGTATGAGATAACACAAAGTCAACATTAGCCCGAGGGGCTGAAGTGGCAATGGCTCGGGGAATCGCATTCGCCTCCAATAAATCGAGAAATCCAATCAATCCGTCCACTGGTTTTATGTAAGGTGTGTAGATATCCCGGAACAATTGCTCTTTTTCAACTGCATAAGCTTCCAATGCGTCAGGTGAAAGTTTACCAAAGAGGTTGGTTAACCATTCCCGATTGGTACGTCCGTACACCCGGGTCTTCAATTCTTCTTCGGTTAGATGAAAACCGTACTTCTCACAAAATTGGTTAATGGAAATTTTATGGTAAGGATTGGTGTCAACCAATACACCATCCATATCAAAAATGACTGCAAAATTTTTTTTGGAATTAGTACTATTCATGGCAGATGAAAACAGGTACAGTTAAGTGGAGTTACAATTCAGAGTGGAGATCGAAAAACAATAAAACGGATCATGATGCTTTTACGGCTTTATAAATTATCTCATTGAGAGGAAGTTTAAAGCGGTCAATGGTTTCCGGCATCAGTTCCTTTACGAATGAATCGGCAATAGCTGTTAAACCCGATTGCTCAATTCGGTTACAATAATCATGTCCATACTTTCGAACATGGTCGCTCTGCCCATAAACCTGTTCGCGTTCAACCGGGTCAGTAATAGAATCATCTTCAATAGTTTTTTCAGGAATCGGGTTAAAGAACGGAACCTGGAGAATAGCATAACCACCTGGTTTCAACACCCGGTTGATTTCGCGCATGGCCTGGATATCATCTTTCACATGTTCCAAAACATGATTGCAAAGCACTACATCAAATTGATTATCGGGGAAGGACATGCTGTGTACGTCCAGTTTTACTTTAGCCCAGGGCGATTCAGCATCTGCCGTGACGTACTTCGTACCGTGCATCTTTTCAAAGCGATCAATAAAACAGGATTCAGGAGCTATGTGAAGTACATCCTGAGCACGGGTAAAGAAATCTGTTTTTTCTTTCAGATAAATCCAGATTAACCGGTGTCGCTCCAGGGCGAGGCAGCCCGGGCAAAGTGCATTTTCACGCACCTTTAACCTGCCATAGGGGAGAAACTTACGGAACTTATTTTCACACACCGGGCACATTACCTTACTTCCCCGGTAGGCCAGCATAAGCATGCGCTGGCCGATGCCTGAAAATTGTTGCAGGTATTTTCTGGGTATTTTACGCGTTATAAAAGAGACTACGGAATTCATAGAGGGCGCAAAGATACATTTGCACCCATTCCGGCTCAAAAAACAGGGGGTTAAAACTTTTTTAACTTCCGATACATCTTAAGGTCGTAAACAGCCGTAATCCAGTTTAATACCGAGTTTAATGCATGCAAAAAAAATACAGGATGAGGCCATGATGCATTCTGATTCCCTGATTGAGCGCGCCCGTTCGGGGGATAGAATTGCCCAGGGAAAACTTGTGCAGTTGTGGTATAAGCGAATCTACAATTACTGTTATAAGTTTTTTCTCGATCATGACCTGGCCATGGAGGCTTCTCAAAAGACCTTTATTTCCATGTGCCGCAATATCGAAGCATTACAGGATGTAATGCGGTTTAAAAGCTGGTTGTACAAGATTGCGGTGAACTGTTGCCGTGAGGAAGCCCGCAGGACTAAAGGCGCGCGGGCCGTTTCACTGGATCAGGTGATAAACCTTGATTCGGAAGAATCACCCCATTGGGAAAAAACTGTGCGCAAACAGGAAGACCCGGAAAAGCAATTTCAGCAACAAGAACTTTCTGATATGCTTCAGCAATGCCTGATGGAATTGAGCAACGAGCAACGGGAAGTAGTGATTATGAAAGAATTCGAGGGTTTAAAATTCAGGGAGATTGCAGAAGCCCTGAACCTATCGGAGAACACCGTGAAGTCCAGGATGTATTATGGCCTGGATGCATTAAAACGGATTTTGGAAAAGCGGAACATTACAAAAGAAACGATCAGTTATGAGCTATAAACCAGATGAGGCCCTGTTAATGGCCTACCTGTACGGGGAGCTTCAGGGCGAACAAAAACAGAAGGTGGAAGAATACCTTGCCAACAATGCGCAAGCAGCAGCGGAACTCGAATCACTGCAGTTTGTTCGGAAGGCATTTACGCATATAGAGGACAAAGAGGTAATCGCACCGCCCATCGTACTCGAAAGTTCGAACACACGTGCGTTGTGGAAGACCCATTACGGAAGAATGATTCTGGCTATTGCGGCTTCCTTCACTTTACTCATCCTGGTTGGAAAATTCACCGGTATGAATATCCGATTTGAAAATCAGGTATCGACTATTGGATTTGGTCAGGAAAAGAACACATCCTTAAACCAATCTGCAGAGCAACCTTCATTATCCGCAACTGATGTTCAGCAAATGATTGATGTTTCACTGGAGAAGAACAACCTGGCATGGCAAGCCAATCTTGCAGAAACACAAAATCAGGTGGATGCTGTCGTACGTAAAAACCTGGTCTCGTATTCGAATCAGCAATTTGATGCACTTGTAAAAAAGGTATCGGTTGCTTCCGATGAACAAATCCGGCAGTTCGCTTTAAGTCTTCAGGCTGATAATGCCAGGATGATCAAAGATTACCTGACCTTAAACTCAGGCGACCAGCGCAAGTACATGGAAGAGTTGCTGGTTGATTTCGCTAAATACCTGGAGCAGCAACATCGCAATGATCTTCAGGTAATGCAGGCCAGAATTAATACACTGGAGCAGAATAGCAACGTCTTCCAGTATGAAACCGAACAAATTCTTACAAGCATAATTTCTTCGGTCGATAATTCATCAGGATTAGTAACTAAAAATTAAATAATAAAATGAAAAAAGTATTGGGTCTTATTGTGTGGGGAATTGTATCGGTAATTACACTGCCACTCAGTGCGCAGAAGATAGATGATGCCCGTATGCAACGCGATATTGAAGTAGCTGAGAATGTATTGAAAACCTTAATACAGCAACAGTTCGATAAGCAACGCATGTTCTTTGGGCTTGAAGTTGACGGAAGCTATCAGCCAGGTTATGGCGTAACCTTTCGTTTGCCGGCAGATTTTACATTACCTATTGCTTTCTCTTTTTCCGGAGAGGCAGGTGATATACTGCTGATGGATGGACAACCAGGTGCTTTTACCTACTCGTTTCGTTCACCTTCGGATGAGTATGAACGGGAATTAAATGAAGAGATGGCCAGGGAAATGGAGAAAGCCCGTGAAATGCAGGGAAAGGCACGTGAAGAACAGCAACGGGCGCGTGAAGAACAACAACGGGCACGCGAAGAGCAGGTAAGACGCGAAGAACAATTGAGTCATGTACGTGTACAAGGTAAAGCCCGTGAAGCCAGAACATCTCTGAATGCCGACAGCCTAAGAAAAGTCTATAACGACCGGCTTATTACTGCGGCCAAAGATTTTCTGGTGGATTATGGGGATCTGATCAGTCAGCTCGGTGCTAATGAACGAATTGTTATCACCAACCGGGGAGAACAACCCCGTGTATGGGTGGGTCAATATTTTTCAGCACCCAAACGATCCTACCTGTCAATAGAAATGCTCAAATCGGATATGAGTGCACATAAACAGGGGAAGTTAACCCGTGAACAAGCCTTGTCTAAAGTTTCGGTTGTAAGCACCGAAGCAGTGGAAAATGCTGAACCCGACCTTGAATTATTAACCAGCATTTTCAACCGGTTGTACCGGCCTGATCTGGCCACAACCTACTTTACCGATGAAGGTATTTATTATGAACGGCTGAAAGACTTCGGTGCTGTTTACTACATGCGAGTGTACAGCAGTAACCAAAGCCGTAACTCCAGCTTATTTAATATGCCAACAGCCAAACTTAATGATGTTGACCAGGCCGAGCGTGATAAGAAAGTAAAAGAGATGTACCCTTCTTTTGAGAAAGAGTTAAAAGAGAATATTGTCGAGTACGGACGTACCGTTAAGAGTCTCGGTGATAATGAGTCGTTGATTTTTAATATCCGCTTAACGCGGTGCGAAGGATGCGGAATTCCTTCAACCCTTGAATTGTCCATAAAGGGAAGTGCACTGAAGGAGTATTCTTCAGGAAAGATTACAAAGGAAGCTGCAATCGGTAAAATCAGCGTCAAAAAAGGCCCCAATCAGTGATACCGAATTAAGATTCAGTTCGTTATTACACTATTGGATCGGTAGTTATTCGGGTGGTTTTATATTGAAAGGCCACCCGATTATTTTTGTTAAATATCAATTCATTCAACCTCTCAACCGATGAAACGGAATATCACAATTGGATCAGGTGTTTTTGTCATCCTTATAATCGGATACTTTGCGCTCAGCGGAAGCCGTAAAGGGGATGTTGTTGATATCATGGCTACCGTGAAGCGGGGTACGTTCAAGGTAGAGATAGAAACAACTGGTGAACTTGAAGCCAAGAATTCAATTAAAATACAGGCACCCACGCGACTGAGGGAATACCGCGTAAACAACCTTACCATTCAAAATATAGTAAATGAAGGTACGGTGGTTGAAAAGGGTGATTGGATTGCAACCATTGACCGGTCGGAGTTCCAGGGAAGAATAAAAGACAAGGAAATTGAACTCGAGAAAGCCCAGGCTACATTCGTTCAAACCCAACTCGATACCACCTTGCAGATGCGCCAGGCGCGCGATGAATTGATTAACCTGCGCTACAATGTGGAGGAGATGAAAATCGTTCTCGAGCAATCCAAGTTTGAACCTCCTGCCACCATTAAACAAAATGAAATCAACCTGGAAAAAGCCCAGCGCGCACTCAGTCAGGCCCAGGAAAACTACAAGATCCGAAAGCGTCAGAACATCGAGAAAATGAGAACTGTTAATGCAGAATTGCGCAAAGTGCAAAATGAATATAACGGCATGATGGAACTCAATTCCTCCTTCAACATTGTAGCACCGGAACCAGGCATGGTGATTTATCGTAAAGGGTGGGACAATAAACCGATTAAAGCCGGTTCGCAAATCAGTACGTGGGATCCGGTAGTGGCAACCTTGCCTGATTTAACAACCATGATGTCAAAGACGTATGTCAACGAAGTGGATGTGCGAAAAGTCAAACCGGGACAAAAAGTGGATATTGGCCTTGATGCATATCCTGACAAGAAGTTAACCGGAGTAGTAACCAACGTGGCGAATGTTGGTGAACAACGGCCCAACAGCGATGCTAAAGTTTTCCAGGTAGATGTTGAAATCTATGGAACAGATCCTTCTCTGCGTCCTGCTATGACTACATCGAATAAAATCATCACGATGACAATCGACAGCGTTCTTTTTATACCGCTAGAATGTTTGCATAGCCTCGCGGATACCATCACCTATGTGTTTAAGCGGGAAGGCATTAATACGGTAAAGCAGGAAATCATGTTGGGTGAAACCAATGCCAATGATGCAGTGATTCTGGCCGGACTTAGTGATGGAGATCGATTACATCTTTCTTTACCATCTGATCAGGGCGGAGATGTCCGGTTATTGCCGGAAATGAATGGCAAACGTAAAAAGCCGGAACCGGAAGAACCTGCATCAACCAATGAACAAACCATTACGTTGCCTAACGGCCAGGTGATTAAAGTCTCTGGAAACGGCAACGGACAATTCCAGATGCAGCAACCGGCACAGGGTGACCGCAGCAATCAGCTGCAACAACCGGGCGAAGGACGTCAAAGAAGAAAGGAACCCGTTAAGTCAGGGGCTGAACCGGGCAAGTAAATTATCTCATCCGGAAAGCACCATGAAAGAACGAATTATCGCTAACCTTTACATCGCCATTGATGCCGTATTAACAAATAAAATGCGGTCGTTATTAACCGCATTAGGTATCATATTCGGTGTAGCCGCTGTTATTGCCATGCTGGCTATTGGTAATGGCGCGCAACAGGAAATACTCGATCAGATTAAACTGGTTGGAGTAAACAACATTGTAATTAAGCCCATTGTTGAGCAGGAAGAAACCAAGATCGAAGAAGCATCCGCTGAAAAGGAAAAAAAGAAATTTTCCCCCGGCTTAACTAATCGGGATGTTCACAGCATCGAGAAAACAATACCCGGCATTACCCGGATAAGTCCAGAAATAATTCTGGAAACTACCATCATTAAAAATGGTATCCGCAGATCAGCCAAATTGGTGGGAGTGGAACCTTCTTATTTTGAAATCTACAATTTTGAACTGGCTGATGGCTCCATGTTTACAAGTGAGCATCTTAAAACAGGAGCTCCCGTTTGTATTATCGGCAATTCCATTCGAAGTAAATTTTTTCCAACCGAGAACCCGATTGGTAAATCTATTAAAGTGGGCCCGAACTGGTTGAATATTATCGGAGTAATGAAAGAGCGTTTCGTTTCCGAGAGCAGTATCGAGAAATTGGGCATTCGCGATTTTAATATGGATGTATATACTCCGATTCAATCGGTATTGGTGCGCTATAAAAACCGTGACATGGTTACGAATGCTAACCTTAATCCTACCCCGAATTTCAGCAGGGGACGAATTATCATAATGGGAGCGGAGGGGGAAGATGAAGATACAGGTCCGGCAGTCAATTACCACCAGCTCGACCGATTGGTGATCCAGGTGGGCGAAACGGAGCAGCTTACGCCAACGGCAGAAATCCTTTCGAGGTTGTTGCAACGCAGGCATTATGATGTTGTTGATTACGAGATTGAAATCCCTGAATTGTTGTTGAAACAACAGCAACGCACCAATGATATTTTTAACTACGTACTGGGGGCTATTGCCGGCATTTCACTCCTGGTTGGTGGTATTGGAATCATGAATATTATGCTGGCATCGGTTCTTGAGAGAATCAAGGAAATCGGTTTGCGCCTTGCAATAGGAGCACAAAAAACGGATATCATTCAGCAATTTTTGTTTGAAGCTGTGATGATCAGTGTGACAGGAGGAATTATCGGAGTCATCCTTGGCATCACGCTGGCCACTCTTGTTTCGTCTATTGCCAACATACCAACAGTTATCAGTTTTTCATCCATCATACTTTCTTTTGGTGTGGCTGCCACCGTGGGGCTTATCTTCGGAATCGCCCCTGCCCGTAAAGCAGCCATGCAAGATCCTATTACATCCTTACGCTATGAATAAAGCCAGTCGACTGTTTATTGCCGCATGGATTTCGTTAACCGTGTGCGTGCCATCATTTGCTCAACGGAAGTATAGCATGGAAGATGTCATTAACCTTGCAAAAGCTCAATCACCATTTTCCCGCCAGGCTGAGACGCGTAAGGAAAACCGGTATTGGCAATATCGATTCTTCCGTTCCAATTACAATCCGCAATTACGGTTAAGTGGAACTTTGCCTGCTTATACAAAAAGTGTAAGCCAGGCACCATTGGCCGATGGTTCCTTCCGATATACACAGGTGGAACAATCAAATAATAACCTTAATCTTGGTTTGGTACAACCCCTGTTTTTTACCGGGGGATCGGTATCGGTCAATTCAAGTCTTCAATATTTCAGGAATTTCCAGGCCATTGATCCTCAACCCGATATTCAATGGGGTGGAACAGTAATGAATATACAATTGAATCAGCCTGTATTTGCTTTTAATTCCCTTCGGTGGGATCGGAAAACGGAGCCGCTCCGGTATGAAGAATCGAAACGAAGTTTTGTGGAAGAAATGGAATCCATTTCACGGAATGCCGTCACCCGGTTTTTTGATGTTCTCGATGCACAAATCAACCTGCAAATTGCCGAGTTCAACCTGGCCAATAACGATACCATTTATAAGATTGAAGAAGGAAGGTATAATATCGGAACAACACCTAAGGATAAATTGCTACAGGCTGAACTGCAGTTGCTTCGATCACGGCAGGATGTAACACAGGCGAAAATCAATTTGCAGATTGCACGTTTGCAGATGCGCAGTTTCCTGGGATTGCGGGATAATGAAGAGTTTGAACTCGTTCTGCCTGAATCCATTCCACCTCTTTACGTCACCGTAGAAGAAGCGCTTCAGCTGGCTAAAGATAACCGGGCCGATTTCATTGCATTCGAGCGAAGAAAACTGGAGGCCGATCGTGAAGTAGCACAGGCACGGGGACAACGATTTCAAACCAATATCACGGCAGCTTTCGGATTGAACAATAACGGACTTGAATTGCCGGATGTTTACCAGGATCCAACCCAGCAACAAACTTTTGCCCTGAGTTTGAACGTGCCCATTATCGATTGGGGAAGAAACCAGGCCAGGATGCAGACCGCCATTGCCAATAAGAAATTGAATGACTATGTGATTGCCCAGGATGAAGTAAACTTTGAACAAGAGATCATTACCCAGGTGCGCCAGTTTGATGTCTTGCTAAGCCAGATTGAAATTACCCGTAAATCGGATGAGGTGGCTCAGGAACGATACATGGTTTCGCAGAACCGGTACCTCATTGGTAAAATTGACATCACCAACCTGAATATTGCCTTAACCGAAAAAGATACTGCCAAGCGAAGCTATGTTGGTGCGTTGCGATCATTCTGGACTTCATTTTATGACCTTAGAAGGCTTACACTTTATGACTTTTCCAATCGCAGGTTGCTCTACGTTCCGGAGGAATAGGGTGCCGTATTCAACATTGAGGAATGTAGGATCAATTGGATAAATTATTCAACTTTCGATTCATCCAAATATTCAGTTTAATCCCGGTCTATGAATCGATCAGTAGGCATTATAGCAGGAGCCGGCAACGGTATCGGTAAACATTTTGCATCCATACTTAACGAAAAAGGATTTAACCTGATTCTTATCGATCGAAGTCTTGATCAGGCAGAAAGACATCTGCCGCCTTCTGATTCCATTTTGTATTACCCCATGGATGTTCGGGATACAGATGCGTGGGTGCGTGTGGTGAGCCTGGCTGCTGAACGTTGGGGTAAAATTGACTACCTATTCAATTTTGCAGGAATTATTCAGCCCTCTTTTATATACAATGCCCCCGTCACCGATATCGATTTGCACATCGATATTAATGCTAAAGGAAGCATGTATGGAACAAAAATTATTGGAGATTACATGAAGAAGCAGGGCAGTGGACATATCATTAACATTGCCTCACTGGCAGGAATTGCTCCTGTTCCTGGCATAGCGCTTTACAGTGCATCTAAATTTGCTTTAAGAGGATTTTCATTGGCTGCAGCCTATGAGTATGCACCATTTGGTGTTACGATAAGCGTTGTCTGCCCCGACCTGGTGAATACCAACATGCTCGACCTGCAATTGAAATTTAAGGAGGAAACAGACCTGGTTTTTTCCGGGAACAACAAACCCCTGCAGCCGGCTGATGTAACGGATGCCTTGCTGGCGTTAATGAAGAAACCCAAACGGGAAATTACCATTCCGGCATCACGGGGTTGCCTGGCAAAACTGGCCAGCATATGGCCGGCTCTGGCTGATCGTCTGAAAGCAAAACTGATGCGAAAGGGTGCCCGGCAGAAAAGTCTGTGGCACCATCGGGAGTGATTTCAGAAGTCATGCAAACGCTTGCAGTCAATATTAGCGTGTCTTTATTAAAAATTTTTCTTCCCTTTTTGAAATACGCTATCCGGATATCATTTTTGCGACCGGTTTAGAGACCCTGAATATGGCAAGGCTGATCCATTTTACTCTCTTGATTGTATTTTTGAATGCAACGTTATTCAATGCATTCGATGAGGATTATTTAATCCGGCAATACAGCTATGTACAGTCTTCAGCTGGTCAGCAACTGGAAATTTCTTTTTTATCGTCCAGTCTTTTCGGGTTCATTTTACAATCATTTATCGGTAGCACTTTTCCTGCTTCAGAAGATGATCTGAAGGATGATGATCCTGAAGTCTACAGAAGAGCAGGACATCGCGGATTTTTACCGGCACTCAGTTCAGCCAGGCTTGTATCTATTTCAATAATTCTCAATAATGATCGTGAAGAACCGGATCAGTCACCTGTGTCTTCTTCAAATGAAAGCCGAACAATCATCTTTGGTCATATTCGAGAACATCTTCACCGGTTCCACATGTTCTGATTGTCAGCCGAGTTGCTGAATTCACAATCCGTTTAATTTTTTAACCATCATTTAATTTGTTTTTATGAAACAACATGGTATTCATGGGTACCTATTAATCGCTGCATGGATTATGTTTTCGTGCAGCAATACAGCCAACAAGGAAGAAGTATTGGAGCCGGAGGAATTTCCGGTAATTGAAGTATTCCGTAAAGACGTTAATATTCCGCTGGAATACGTAGCCAGCATACAGGCTTTTCAAAATGTTGAAATCCGAGCACGCGTTGAAGGCTACCTTGAGCAGATCCTGGTTGATGAAGGCAAGGAGGTGCGCAAAGGTCAGCTCATGTTCAAGATCAATGATGAAGAATACCGGGCCGATCTTGCCCGGGCAAGGGCCAACATCATCAGTGCCGAAGCAGAAGCAAAATCGGCAACTGTAGAACTGGAGCGCGTGAGGTTATTGGTAAATAAGAACATTATTACCAAAACCGAATTAGATCTGGCTGAAGCCAAACTCGAAATCGCCCGGTCACGCATTGAGCAGGCTAAAGCTGAAGAAACAGCCGCAGCCATTAGGTTAACCAATTCAAGCATCCGTTCTCCCTTTGATGGTATTATCGACCGGATACCGTTTAAGGTGGGCAGCCTGATCAATGCCGGAACTTTGCTAACCACCATTTCAGATATTGAAACCGTTAATGCGTACTTCAATGTTTCTGAGGTTGAATACCTGGAGAATTTCAGGAAGCGGAGCAGTGGTGATACCCTTTTTCTGGCAAACACAGAATTGATCCTGGCTAATGGTGAACTCTACCCGCTTAAAGGAAGAATTGAAACCATGGAAAGTGAGTTTGAAGCCGGCACTGGAGCAATAGCCGTTCGTGTTAAATTCCGCAATCCACAGCATTTACTCAAACACGGTTCAACCGGAAAGATCCGCATACAGGATTCCCGAAAGGGGGCTATTCTGATTCCACAGAAATCAACAGTCGAAATTCAGGACAAGAATTACGTATACCTGCTCAACGAAAATCAAACGGTTGTATTGAAGAGTTTTGTACCGATCAGTCGTATTGGCGAGTACTACGTGGTGGGAAAAGGTCTTGAAGAAAAGGACAAGATTATTTACGAAGGCATTCAAAATGTGCGCGAGGGAATGGTAATCAGGCCACGATTGGTTAGCACGGAAGAGGTATTGAAAGAAAACGCAATAATCTACTAGGGGCATGCTGAATACATTTATTAAACGTCCCATTTTGTCGTTGGTGATCTCCCTAATGATCACATTATTGGGTGTGCTTGCAGTTTTCACGCTTCCGGTAACTCAATTCCCTGAAATTGTACCGCCCTCGGTTACGGTAACGGCCAAGTATACCGGTGCCAATGCAGAAGTATGTGCAAAAGCAGTAGCCACTCCGCTTGAACGCGCTATCAACGGTGTGCCGGGTATGACTTACATGTCATCGGTTTCGAGCAACAATGGTACAACCCTTATAACAGTATTTTTTAAAGTAGGTACAGATCCGGATGTAGCCGCGGTAAATGTGCAGAACCGTGTAAGCACTGTGCTGGACGAATTGCCGGAAGAAGTTATCAAAGCCGGTGTGCAAACGGAGAAGGAGGTAAACAGCATGTTGCTTTACCTAAACCTATTCAGTGAAGATGAAGCCGCTGATGAAAAGTTTGTTTACAACTTTGCCGACATCAACATATTGCCTGAACTCAAACGCATAGATGGAGTAGGATATGCCGAAATAATGGGTAACCGCGATTACTCCATGCGCGTATGGCTTCAACCTGAAAAGCTTGCTTCCTACAATGTGTCTACCGATGAGGTGATTGAAGCCATTCGAGCTACTAACGTGGAAGCGGCACCAGGTAAAACAGGCGAAAGTTCAGATAAGCGTTCGCAGTCGTTGCAGTATGTACTAAAATACACGGGCAAATTCATTGAAGTGGAGCAATATGAAGACATCATCATCAAAGCCAACCAGGATGGATCTTTATTGAAACTTAAAGACGTGGCCGATGTGGAATTTGGCTCCTTTAGTTATCATATGGATTCGAAAACCGATGGACGTCCTTCAGCTTCGATAATGATCAAGCAACGCCCCGGTTCCAATGCCAGCGAAGTAATTGCGAATGTTAAAAAGCGGATGAAGGAACTGGAGGCATCGTCATTCCCACCGAAAATGAAATTCAATTATGCCTATGACGTTTCGCGGTTTTTGGATGCTTCCATTGATGAAGTGGTGAAAACCCTAATCGAAGCTTTTATCCTGGTGTCGATTGTTGTTTTTCTGTTCCTACAGGATTTCCGGTCTACCTTGATCCCTGCTCTTGCTGTGCCTGTTGCTATTGTCGGAACGTTTGCGTTTATGCAGTTGCTCGGTTTCTCCATCAACCTGCTCACCCTCTTCGCCATGGTGCTGGCCATTGGTATTGTGGTCGACAACGCCATTGTAGTAGTAGAGGCCATTCATGCCAAAATGCATGAGGAGAATCTGGATGCCAAACAGGCTACTTTTAAATCAATGCGCGAAATAGCGGGTGCCATCATCGCCATAACCCTGGTGATGTCGGCTGTGTTTATTCCGGTTGCGTTTATGTCCGGACCGGTTGGCATTTTTTACCGTCAGTTTTCTTTAACACTGGCCATTGCTATTATTATATCTGGTGTTAATGCACTTACGCTTACCCCGGCACTGTGTGCCCTGATCCTTAAACCAACGCATCACAGCAAGAACCCGTTGCTTCAACGGTTTTTTAACGGATTCAATGCCGGCTATGATAAAATCGAACAGGCATACAAAGCCCTGGTGGGTAAATATGCGTCCAAACAACGGCTCACGTTACTCATTGTGGTTGTATTCGTGGCAGGCGTTTGGGGCATATCCCAGATTCTTCCTTCCGGCTTCATCCCAACAGAAGATCAAGGTGTGATTTACGTTAATGTTACTACTCCCCCCGGATCAACAGTAGAGCGAACCGGTAAAGTGCTGGATGAAATCACTCGCGTTAGCCAGCAATATGAAGCCGTTGAAAATATTTCTACACTGGGTGGCTACAGCCTGATTACGGAATCAGCTGGTGCTTCTTTTGGCATGGCCATGATCAACCTGAAGCCCTGGGAGGAGCGTGAGCAATCGGTTACGGATCTGATTCAGCAATTGCAGGAGAACACCCGGCACATCACCGATGCTGTTATAGAATTTTTCCCTCCGCCTACGGTACCCGGTTTTGGTAATGCCAGCGGATTTGAATTGCGATTGATTGATAAAACCGGTTCAGGAAATTTAAATCGTCTCGATGAAGTGGCCACTGAGTTTATTCACAAAATCAAGGAACGGCCTGAAATCGACAATGCCTTTACCAGTTTCGACCCGAATTTTCCACAGTATATGATCCATGTGGATTATAAGCTGGCTGCACAGAAGGATGTAAGCGTTGCCGATGCAATGAATTCACTGCAGACGCTGGTAGGCAGTTATTATGCCAGCAACTTTGTTCGTTTTGGACTGATGTATAAAGTGATGGTTCAGGCCGGCCCTGAATACCGTGGCAAGCCCGAAGACATTCTGAAATTATATGTAAAAAACAGGCGGGGTGAAATGGTACAATATGGAACCTTTATCCGCCTTGAGCGTGTGTTTGGTGCTGAGCAGATAACCCGCTACAACATGTCGTATGCCACGATGATCAACGGTGAAGCAGCGCAAGGATTCAGCAGCGGGCAGGCCATTCGGGCGGTGGAGGAAGTGGCAAAGGAATTACCCCGCGGATTTACGTATGAATGGTCGGGTATTACGCGGGAGGAAATTCTTTCCGGTAACCAGGTGATTTTTATATTCATCGTTTGTCTTGTGTTTGTATACCTGTTGCTGGCTGCCCAGTATGAGAGTTTTCTGTTGCCCATGCCGGTATTACTCTCATTGCCTACCGGAATTTTCGGAGCATTCTTTTTTCTGAAGATTCTGGGTTTGGAAAACAATATTTATGCACAGGTTTCACTGATCATGCTGGTGGGGCTGCTCGGCAAGAATGCCATTCTGATCGTTGAATTTGCCATCCTTAAATACAAACAGGGGATGTCGTTGCTGGATGCAGCCATTGAAGGTGCCGGTACCCGGTTTCGTCCCATAATCATGACATCCTTTGCTTTTATTGCCGGATTGATTCCATTAGTGATCGCTACCGGTCCCGGCCAGTTGGGTAATCGTTCCATCGGCACATCAGCAGCCGGGGGAATGCTTGTAGGCACCATATTCGGAATCATTGTAGTGCCCGGACTGTATTTCATTTTTGGTTCTTTAAAAGAAAAGTATTTAAAGGGAAGCATCATTGAAACAGAAAACGAAGAGATGCCTCTGTCTGAATTGGAACAACGTTCATATGAAAAACCGTAACCGATTTATATGCTTTTTACTGGTCGTCTTAGCGACCGGTCTGATGTTCACCTCCTGTAATCTGCCGCGAGAGTTAAGCGGAACAGATAAGGTTTCTGTTCCTTCTTCCTATTCAAACATTCCGGATACACTCCAGCGAAGCCAGGAATTGCCTGCATGGCGGGAATTTTTTACTGACCCCATGTTGGTACAGCTAATTGATACGGCCATCCGAAACAATCTTGATTTAAAGATTGCCACCCAGCGTATTTACCAGGCACAAGCAGGTTTCAATTACAGCAAGCGTGTGTTCTTTCCCAGCATCAATGCGCGGGGCTCAGCCGGCACCACGAAGTATGGCGACTATACGGTAGATGGAGTAGGCAATTTTGATACGAATTTTTCTCCCAACCTGTCGGATGATCAACGTATTCCCGATCCGGTTCCTGATTATTTTCTAGGAGTTGAGACTAATTGGGAGATTGGTGTTGCCGGTAAGTTGCGCAACCGTAAGAAAGCATCTATGTCGCGACTGGCTGCAGCTCAATTCAACCGGCATTATGTACAAACACAACTGGTAGCCGGTACCGCCCGATTGTACTATGAACTCCTGGCTGTCGACAGTGAACTTAAGATAATTCGTCAGAACCTGGCTTTGCAGGAGCGTGCATTGGAAATCGTGGATATCCAGAAGCAAAGCGGGCAAATCAATGAACTTGCCGTAAAGCAGTTTCAGGTTCAAATGCTGCAAACCAAAGCCCTGGAAGCCGAGCGTTTGCAATACCGGGTTGGTGTTGAAAATGCGCTCAATGCATTGCTTGGACGATTCCCTCAAACCGTTCCCCGTAGTGATACGCTTGTAACAACAGCTCAACTCGCAGTAGTTGCTTCCGATTTACCGGCCAGTTTACTTCAACTTAGGCCCGATATCCGGGAGGCCGAGCTTAAACTTAAAGCCAATGAGGCGCAGCTTCAGGCGGTGCGAGCCTCGTTCTTTCCTGTACTCAACATCTCGGCATTTGTCGCATTAAATGGTTTTAATACTGCTTTTTTCTTTAACCCGGCCTCGTTGGCCTACACCTTAACCGGTTCATTAACAGCACCGCTGATTAATCGCAACCAGATCATGAATGAATATTACATGCAGGCATCTGAAAAGAAACAGGCGTTTTATGATTATCAGAAAAGTGTGATTAGCGGGGTAAGTGAAGTGAGTTCGTATTACAACCGCATGATGGGGTATCAGCGTGTCAGTGAATTGAAACTTCAGGAAGTGAGTGAACTGAAAACTGCCACAACCATAGCTAACGATTTGTTTTTAACCGGCTATGCGAATTACCTGGAAGTATTGATGGTACGTAAAAGTGTTCTCGATTCTGAAATTCAACTCACTGAAGCGCGGAAGGAATTTTTTCATGCGTATATTGACTTCTACAAAGCGATGGGTGGAGGTTGGCAATAATTTGGTTTAATCGCTAAATCATGAAAGCACATTCAATTGTTTTTCTCTTTGCTATTTTGAGTACGTTCGGATGCTCATCTAAACGGGAAGATGCAGGTAGTATTACATTAAAGGTGGGAGCATCGTCTTCACCAGTTAACCCGTCTCTGGGTTCATTTATTGCCGGTGACAAGCAAAACCGTACGTTTACTGCTGTACACGACAGCCTTTATGCGAAAGCGGTTGTTGCAGATGACGGGAATACAATGCTGGCAATCGTTACGATCGATTGTATCGGGTTGCTGTATCCGCAGGTAAATGCCATTCGAGAACAAGCTGCCCGGTTGACCCTGGTGCCATATGATCATATAGTTGTTTCTTCGACACATACACATTCAGGTCCAGATGTGGTGGGACTGTGGGGAGCCGATTACGAGCACAGCGGAGTTGATTCGGCCTACCTGGCATTACTTGTACAAACTGCAGCAGAACAAATCCGACTGGCGTATGAACAACGGAAACCGGTTACTGTAGTGACAGCACAAACCAGTTACGGTGAAGAGTGGGTAGCCAATATTGCCGATGAAGAAATCGACCGTTCGGTCAGTATTATGGGGTTTGTTGATGAATCCGGAAAAATGGTAGCTACTCTCACCAATTTTGCCTGCCACCCAACCTTTATGGATGCTGTCTTTTCTCATGTTTCATCCGATTACATAGGTGCATTTTATCATTCTATGAAGAAACATTATCCCGGAGAACATTTGTTTCTTCAGGGTGCTATCGGGGGTTGGGTGCAACCCGTTGAAGGAAAGGGCAGCCTCGAGAAAGCAAAGCTTCGTGGAGATGAATTAGCTTCTGTTGTTAAAAATGCCCTGTCATCACCAGATACGCTTACATCCTGCATAATAAAGTTTGAATCAGAGAAAATTTATCTACCTGTAGAGAATGAGGCATGGAAACAATTATCCGCAAGTGGATTAATTAAGCGAGTAATCACTGATTCCGTTGAAACTGAAGTAGCCTGGTTCGCCATTGGTAACGCGCAATTTGCTACACATCCGGGAGAAACTACTCCTTACCTTGGTTTAAAAACGAAAAATATGATGTCAGGAAATCCAAAGTTTGTGATGGGCCTAACTCAGGATGCGCTTGGCTATATTCTAAAACCAGAATTTTTTGAAGATCCACCTAAACCGCATTCAGAATATCTGACCCGTATGTCGGTTGGGAAAAAGGCATCTCCGATAATTGAAGAAACACTCTCGAGAATTATTCCCCATCAAGCAGATTGATTTTAGTTTTTTAATTTAATCTTCCAACTCGGCTTTATTCCTGCTGAAAATCTAATTTCATTAACCAGTCGGTCTGCAGATCATTTCCGAGGAGAAAGGAATGGGTGGCATATTGCGTAAAACCCTCACGTTGATAAAATCGAATCGCCTTGCTGTTTTTTTCCCACACACCAAGCCAGATAGCTTCATAGCCTTCGTTCCGTGCAAAATTTATTGCATACTGAATCAAGGTATAACCAAGCTTAAGATTTTGATATTCGTTCACTACATACAAGCGCTGCAGTTCCACCGCGTGCAATCCTTTTGGTTGGTCATCGCTGAACCCGGAACGCAATTTCATATAGCCAACTGGCACATCGTCCAGCAAGATAAAAAAGAAATTATTCTGGTTATCAATAAGTTCTTCTTCCAATTGTTTAGCGGAAAGATTTTCCCGGATGTACTGTTCAATGTCTTCCTGTTTATTTTGTGATGCAAAGGCATCATAAAAGGTCTTTTGAGACAAGCGAACCAATGTTTCAAGATCCTTGATATCAACGGGCCGAATAGAAATGGATTCTGGTTGCTTCATGATTCAATGTTAGTCGTTATAAACGCGAAACGGTTTATTCTTTCCGCAACGGATTAAAACCAACCGAAAAGTTATAGGTTATAATGCTTTGATCGGGTGGTGGATTGGCATTAAGTTCTGTTAGACTGGCCGTACCGTGTAATTGAAGCGTAACGGCAGGACTTACATAGAAACTAACTCCATAACGAATACCGGTGTAGGTCTTCTTGAACTCTTCTTTTATGTTTTGATCTTCAAACGAAGCCCGAATAAGAAAGGAAAATTGGGGACCAGCCTGGAATCTGAATTTCTTTAATCGATAAGTCACTAAAACCGGAAGATCGAGGTAATCCATTTTCTGAGTAGAATTTACAAAGCGAAAAGATTCTTCCGGTAATCGGACACCCGCCATTGTATATATCAATCCGGATTTAATTAGGAATGATTTGCTTAGTTGTATCCCACCGTAAACACCTCCATGCCAGGAAAAGCGGGGAGATGTGTCAACATCCTGTTCAACACCTTTCAGGTTAGAAACAGTAAAACCTGAAATGATATCGAGTTCATGCTGGGCATAACCCTTAAGTATAGCAAGGATTAGAAAAAGCAGAATCAAAACTTTTTTCATAGCAGGAATATTCTTTAGTTAATTTAGGTTTAAGTGAAAATCAGTCTCTAAGTCAATGCACTTCATAGATAATAACGATTACCAATTTCAAAAGAACTAAGGAAATTGTACATTCAATTATCGATTCTTGCTAAGAAAGGAATTTTCATGAATAAAGATTCAGTATGCTTGAAATAATTTATATGAGATACTTTTAAATATACTTTAACACAAGCTTTAAACGGTTAAACGTATGGGAAAAACCGATAAACGTGTAGATGCCTATATAGATAAAGCTGAGCCATTTGCACAGCCAATACTTATGCACCTTCGAAACCTGGTTCATCAGACCTGTCCGGAGGTGGAAGAGACAATCAAATGGGGATTTCCGCATTTCGATTATAAGGGCATGATGTGCAGTATGGCCTCGTTTAAAAGGCATTGTGTTTTTGGTTTCTGGAAGGCTGCGTTAATGTCGGATCAGTCTTTATTGGAAAACGCACGCTCTGAAGCTTCGATGGGTCATTTGGGTAAAATTACCAAGCTCAAGGATCTTCCATCCGATCGGGTATTAATCCGGAATATTAAGGAGGCCATGAAACTGAATGAGCAGGGTGTTAAGCTGGAGAAGAAAAAACCGGCAGAAGTTAAAACTCTGGAAATACCCTCTTACTTCAAGAAGGCCTTAACAACTGATGCAAAGGCAAAGAAAACTTTTCATTCATTTAGTCCATCCCAACAGCGCGAGTATATCGAATGGATAGTGGGTGCCAAAACCGAACCTACGCGTGAGAAACGAATTGCTCAGGCTTTGGAATGGCTGGCTGAAGGAAAAGTCAGGAATTGGAAATACATCCGTAAGTAGGGATTAATAATTAATCTCCTGAATTTCTCCATGCTGAATTCCCGTTTTAATAGTCATCTACTCGTATCGTAACGTATTGGCCGGGTTGCTCATTGCAGCTTTTAATGTTTGTGAACTTACTGTAAGCAAAGCTATAGCAATGGCCACAAATGCGGCAAGCACATATAACAAGACATTCATTTCAATGCGGTAGGCAAATGTATTAAGCCATTTATCCATAAAATACCAGGCAACAGGCCAGGCAATTACGTTAGACACTATAACCAGCAACACTATTTCGCGGGATAGCAAGGTTAGGATATTCGGCACAGAGGCTCCTAATACTTTCCGAATGCCAATTTCTTTTATTCGCTGAAGGGTGTTGAATGTGGCCAGGCCGAATAAACCAAGACAAGCAATAAATATGGCAAGCAAGGAAAAACCGGTAAACAACTGGCTCTGTTTGGTTTCGTTCTGGTAAAGTCTGTTGTATCGCTCATTCATGAAAGTATATTCGAACAAGCGATCGGGTAAAAATTCGCGCCATACTTTTTCAATGTGATTTAATCCTTCCTGGAAATTCGTCCCGGCTACCTGAATGGAAAGATTATTATATCCTCCACGCTGAATCAGGAATACAATGGGATTAATAGTTTGATGCAGTGACTCAAAATGAAAATCTTTAACAACTCCGATTACCCGGCCGTTTACTCCACCATACGAAAATTCCTGTTCAATTATTGAAGCCGGGTCGGTAATACCCATGGCCACCAGGGCAGCCTCATTCAGCACGTATCCAAGTGAATCATCCGTAATCACGTCTTTGGAAAAGTTACGACCGGCAACAAATGGGATATCATAGGTTTCAAAAAACGTATGATCTACCTGGATGTAGGCAATTCGTGATCCAACATTTTGGAGGGAATCACCTTTACGCATTTGGGCCCCCATGGAATCCAGCAGTCTGCCGGTAGGAATGCGTGAAGATCGACCTGCAT
>JALOMY010000362.1 GCA_025455225.1 Cyclobacteriaceae bacterium
ACGATCGTTTTGCAACGTCACCCGTTTCAACATATCCAGTTTTTCCCTGAACCGGTTAACCCGATGATTTTCATAAACCGGGTGAGCGGTACACGGAATTATTTTATACTCCGTATCCGGATTAATTTCCGTTTCCGGATCAATGGTGTATCCAAGCCGATTCGAAAAATCTTTTCCGGAAATTACATCAGGGAGTAATTTTCTGTAACGTGATTCAAATTCCTCTACGGAAATGTTGCAGAGATATCCTTCATAAGGAAGTTCCTGCCGGTTGCGTGTCTTTCGGAAATTGGAAATTTCTGTTTTCGTCAAACCCAGGGATTCTGCAATAATCGAATACCCCATGAATGCAGCACATCGGGCATCTGCAAACCGAATGCTTTACACCGCTGTCGATCCCTGCAAAAAAAACATCTTCTGGAATTTCAACCGGTTCCAGCACACGGTCGGGTTGACAAAGAATAGGAAGTAATTTCCCCTGTTCGCCAAAACAACCCGAAAGTTGATCCATCAATCCGCAAGGCGCACCAACTACCTGGTTCTCTACACGCTGAGCCAGAACGGCCAATTCTGTTCCACGGAAATGAACATGAAATGCAAGACCCAACGCTTTCATGGTGGCTACTTCAAGTGATGCCGATGAAGATACGCCCTTCCCCAACGGCACATCCGAATGGATTATGAACTGCGCGCCCCGGAAATCAATTCCTTTTTCCAGCTGAAGAACCAGTGCACATCCCAGGACATAAGCAACCCATCTATCTTTCCCGAATTGTTTGAATTGATTTTGCGCAAATGAATAACTTACCTTTCCCTGGTCCAGTAATTTCCGGTAATCAACGGATGCCTGAAGCCGTTCACCCGAAGCCAAATTACTTTCCAGCAGACATTGATAATCATTACGCAATTCAATGCGTACACGCGTATTTTTCGGTAGGGCAAGCTGTAAAACAAGCGAACCTGAGTAATCGGCAATGCCACCCATCACATCCAGCCTGCCTGGCGCTTCTCCTTCGAAAACCTGGCCCATCGCTAAATCAAATGATGTTTCTTTAACATAGCCTCAAGCAAAGGTTTCATCTGTGCTTCAATCGAGGTGTTAGCATAGCCGATCCAATTGATTTCACCATTTAAATCAAACGGAGCATCGAGTGGATTACCATGAGGATCGGTAATAATCAGACCGGCTTCTTTACCGATAAGGTGAGCGCATACATCATACGGATGGCAAACGTGACCGATTTCCTTTCCCTGTTTGCGTAACCAATCGTATAAAAGCGCACGTACATCGGCAATGAACCGATCGTGCCCCATCAGCATTTCATAAAGTTGTCCTCCGCTGCAGATGTACTGATCTTCAAAAACAATGGCTTTGCCACTGGGATTGGAAGGCACAATCGTCTGGATGATTTCATCTTCCATCGAAGAAAGAATTTCCCGGCCGGGCGGAAAGAACCGTGCGAATTGAGCAAATCCCCCGATGATGGTATGTGCTTTCGAGGGACGTATCGGTTTGGTGCTTGAACTTCCATCAAACAAGTTTTCCGTAACGGCAAAACTCCCACCACCCTTAAATGCCCATAACACATCGGCCAGGTATTGTTTGGAAGTGGGCAATTCCACCATCACGGCCACTTCGATATCAGAAAGACGTGTTTGTTCAGCATTATTAGGCGCAGCTCCCGCCAGAAAAAATGCCGAGCGCTTATTGTACATGATGTTCCGGGTGCCATCAATGGGATCGATCATCACTCGGATGGATGCCTTGTTGGGCTCTATACCTAACGGCAAGGTTAAGCCCTGCTCTCCACCAATGCCTTCAGCCAGTAACACCATGCCGCCTACATCTGCTGCATAGGTGGCCAGTATGGGAACCAACACTTCTTCAGCATGCCGGTCAATGGTGTAAATCGTATCTTCCTGGGTATCCTGATAAACCGTGCTGAGCTGTTCTTCAGAAGAAGTAGCAAGAGAATGCAGCACTTTCTTGCGTACAGCTCGACCGGCTTCCACCAGCATGTGTTGAATGAGTTGGTGTTTCATTGCTCAAACGAATAACGCGTTACATCAATACCGTTAAGTTCACAGGCCTTATCTTCCGGCATAGTATCTGCCATGAAATTACCCGCACCAATTTCAGGTCCGGCCAGATATTTAACCATGCCCGGCTGACGATACGGAGGTTGAAGCCAGAGATGCATTCTAAATTCCTTGTAATCACCTCCGTCAACCGGAGCCTGCATTACCGTCATTACGTAAGGAAAATCCATGTCGTAATTCATATCCAATTTGCGGATAACCTGGTGAAATACCGAAGCCAGGCCACGCAACTCATCATTATTCAAGGTAATTAAAGTTTGGTGATCTCCTTTCGGGAATATCATGACTTCATAGGCATAACGGGCAAAGAAGGGAATGAATGCAATAGCCTGATCGTTTTCAGCGATGATGCGTATTTTGTCTTGCTTTTCAGCTTCAATGATTTTAGTGAAAATATTTTCACCGGTCTTCGTTCGATAGTTACGGGCTATTGATGTTTGCTGTTCAACAAATTTGAAATGAAAGTCGGTGGCATAAATCTGGCAGTGCGGATGCGGATTGCTCACGCCCACTGCTGCACCTTTGTTTTCAAAAATCAATACAGAGCTGATCGCGGGGGTATCCTTGAAGCTAACCATCTCCTGCTGAAAGACTTTAAAAACATTAACTACGCGATCCAGTTTCATTTGTGAAAGAGTCACGTTATGGCGCGGATCGTAACAAATTACTTTTGCAATTCCTTTGGCACTCGACTTACGGTATAAAGCTTCCGGATGATCTTCTACTTCAGGCGCCTTCATA
>JALOMY010000363.1 GCA_025455225.1 Cyclobacteriaceae bacterium
GTATCAATTTCTTTTTCCAATACCTGGATATCTTCAGTAGTAAGTGCAGGCACTTTTACTTTCGTATTACCCGGCTCCGTTGCCAGGATGGAACCAATGGTAAACAGCCGGTCCTGAATTTCAATCAGAACACTTTTTCTTTTTTGATTGACTTCCTGATCGCGTAATAAACCGATGTACGAGTTCAGCTCATCGATTGTACCGTAGGAATCAATGCGCAAGTCGGCTTTGGAAACACGCTTGCCACCAAACAACGAAGTCTGACCGGTATCTCCGGTCTTGGTATAGATTTTCATGAATTAAAGGTCAGGATTCAATCGTCAAGTTTCAACTGAATCACTAACAAATAAGAATCCGTAAAGTTGAATTATTGTGCAGCTACCGGTTTGCTGCGGGTGATGCTTTCATTCTTACGATCCCACTCCACCAATCCATCGCCATCGCGCAAGCGAATAATACGATGGGCATAATGGGCGATATCATCTTCATGGGTTACCATGATAATGGTGTTTCCTTTATCATGAAGTTCCTGAAACAGGTTCATGATATCGTGAGAGGTTTTTGAGTCGAGGTTTCCGGTAGGTTCATCGGCAAGGATAATGGATGGATTATTAACCAGGGCACGGGCAATGGCCACCCTTTGACGCTGACCTCCTGAAAGTTCGTTGGGTCTGTGATGCCAGCGATCGGCCAGGCCTACATTCTCCAGTGCGGTCATGGCCATTTCCTCCCGGTCGCTTTTACCGTAACCGGCATAAATCAGCGGCAACGCCACGTTCTCCAGCGCTGTAGCACGGGGCAAGAGGTTAAAAGTTTGAAACACAAAACCAATTTCCTTATTACGAACTTCTGCCAGTTCGTTCTCCGTCATATCACTTACCAGTTGATTGTTCAGCATATAGGTACCTCCGCTTGGAGTATCCAAGCAACCCACAATGTTCATCAGGGTGGATTTACCGGAACCGGACGGTCCCATAAACGCCACGTATTCCCCTTTATCAATGCTTATGGAAACGGATTGAAGCGCCCGCACTTCGTTCGATCCCATGATGTAAACCTTCGAGATATCGTGTGTTTCTATAATTTTCATGAGCAAACTGATTGTGAGATGATTTTAGCCCCGGTTAAGTTGTGGGTTGAACTCAATATTTAATGTTTGTATCCAAAAATAACGAATTGACCTCTTTTGCCTATGGATTCCTGATCCCAGCGGGATACCCTGACGATAAGCGGTTTTTCGCTCCATTAGTCTTGTTTCGCCTGCTGTAATTACAAAAATCAAGGCAATTTTCGATCAGAAAGACGCCTGGCGCTGGATATAAGTTACAACACAACGAATAACTTCATTATCCTTTAAAATACGGGTGTGCCCAAGTCCTTTCGTCCGGATCAATTCAGCTGCCGGGTAAATTTCTTTCAGTGCCAGGGCATGTTTCATGGAAACTTCCCGGTCGTTTTCATCATATACTAATAGCAGGTTAATGGGCTGGGGTAAATGCTGAATGGCATGAAGTGCGGTGAACTCAGTAAAGGGTTTTCCGTACCGCTTCTGAATTTCCTTGGTAAAAAATTCAAAGGTTTTTTCACTTGCCCCAATCGTGTGGATGTAGGTATTAATTATTTCATCTCCGATGGTGGGGCTGGCAATATTTACTAATGTTCGGATTGGTAATCCGTTCATGGACGCAAACAGGGCTGCTCCGCCACCAAATGAATGAGCAATGACGGCATCCGGTACTCCGGTTAGTTTAATAATCTCCCGAATGGCTTCTTCAAATTCGCGAATGGTTGTTTTCTTTCCTTCAGACATTCCATGGGCCGGACCATCAAATCCTACAACCCGGTAGCCGGCCTCCATCAAAGGTTTAATAAACCGTCTGAATTGGGTTGCACGCCCTGCCCAGCCGTGAATGACCAGTACTGTTTTTGAAGAATTACCCCAGGCATATCCCTGCACCTCCTTACCTGTAACCGTAAACCTAAATTTTTCTGCAAAGGAAGCTGCTTTGATTTCCTTCTCGGGCGCTTTGTACTTAAGCGGAGTAAAAAACAAAGTAAGAAAAAACCGGTGTGCCAAAAATGGAAATACAGTCTCCACTTTAGGGTAAGTCCAGCGGATTACTTTCAATAACAAAGGAGTCTGGTCTTTATTTTTTGTCATTCGCTTCAGCGGAAATAGTGCATTATGCAAAACGAGTCAATCCGGCATAAAGAAGAAACGCAGGATTATTTTATTTTGAATTCGTGTTTACGTGTTGTATGCGTAAAGGTTTCTGTATTGTATTCACGTTCGGCAAATAAAACCTGATTTTTACGGTCAACCAGAATCAGGGTAGAACAACGTGAACCATAATCCGGACTTTTTATAAACATGGAAGAGAGAACACGTTCCCGTTCCAAGCCGATACCGGTATCCGGTAGTTGATCATCCGGAGCCTGTTCATGATCGTATAGAAAGTCAAAGAAATCATCCGGTGCAAAATTGGATTTCTTTAAAACCGTCTGAAATTTTTCAATGCCCCGCTTCACCTTGGGCCAGGGTGTATTCAGCAAATGATTGCTTAATCCATGGATGCCTTCCGGAATTTGCTCAATCGCATTCCTGTAATTTGAATAATAATAGAGTTCATCAGGTGTGCCGACAACCAGGTTGAATCCATTATACTGATTTCCTCGCGTGGCTACTGATTCAAGATAAGGCTGGGGTTGATCTCCATTGACCAGAAAATCAGAAACCAAATGTCCGCGTGATGGTGCCCCAGGTTTCAGGTTACGCAGATCGCGGTAGTTAGTAACAAAACTGAGTTTCCCATTTTTCGTGATTCCCATCCAGGTACCACCGGCTTCCAGGTCCTTTCCC
>JALOMY010000119.1 GCA_025455225.1 Cyclobacteriaceae bacterium
ATCTTGGGTATCCTCTCAATATTCATAATCTCCGAAAATTGAAGTTTAAAGTTACACAGAAGAAGACAATTTGGTTAATGTCAATCTTTTGGCGACAAACTTTCAAAATATCGGTTAATCTTACGTGAGGTTTGATAAAAGCAGCCGAATTGTCAATTTTGATTGGCGTATGAAGCGGTTATTACTTTTGGGAATGGTTTTGATTGGGTTTATGGCACCCGCACAGAAACTTCTGGTTACCGGGTCTGTTGTTGATAAAGAAACCCGCGAGCCTCTTCCATTTGCAACGGTAAGCGTAAAAGGAAAATCCATCGGAACAATTACCAACCTGGAAGGTTCTTTTGACTTCTATATTCCTGACGATTACCGCAACGAAATTCTGGTAATCAGTATGTTGGGATACAACAACTTCGAATCACCCTTATGGTCTTTGCTTGCAGAGCAAACCATAACGATTGAAATGAACAAGTCAACCACCGTGTTGGATGAGGTTGTTGTCTCAGAACAATATTCAGGTGGTGATATACTTCGTATTGCCCTAAGCCGGATTGAAAGCAATTACCCGATGAAGCCGTTTATGCTGGAGGGTTTCTACCGCGATATCCGTAAAGTAGCAGGCACCTATGTCTCGCTGCTGGAGGCTGCAGTTAAAATTTACGACCAGGATTATTCGGCCCCTCGTAATAAGATGAGATTGCGCGAACGGGTTAAACTGATTGAAGTTCGTAAGAGCCTGGGTTACGACAGCAAGTTTGCTTATTACTTTGACCAGGTGAATTTCCTCGAAGATTTACTTCTCCATAATGATGTACGGTACCGGCAGATCGATAGCCGCGAAGAGACTCTTGAGCGAGTTGTGAGGTTGCCGGATTCGTATTTTAATGGTGACGAAATCTATGTGCTGGAATACGATCGCGATTATAAACTGAGACTATACATAGACAAGACCAACTTCGCGATTATTCACCTCGAGTATGAAATTGGTGAAGGTCTTAACATCATTGAAAAGAAACGTAACCTGATGAGCCGGTTCAGCGGTCTCAAAAAATCCATTGACTTCAGAACGGTAGAAGGCAAACTTTATCCCAGTTACATCACCATTAACAGCCGGGTAACCTGGTACGATGTCGATACAAATGAGTTTAAGTTTGAAACCGAACTTATTCAGCAACTTCTGGTAAACGATGTCAAACCCAATACCACTGATCGGATTAATTCCACGGAAAAAATGCGAAGCTATAGCTTGCAGTACCAGGACCGCCCTTATAATAAGGAGTTCTGGAATAATTACAACGTAATTAAAGACACGCCACTCGATCGAAAAATCCTGAATGACCTGGAGAAAGGCGGGCCTCTTCAAAAACAGTTTGAAGGAGCAAGCTTTTAATTTTCAATTACCGGATATTTTAACAGGCCGACTTAATTCAGCCGGGATAAAACCTGTTTCATTCTGCTGAGCGCTTCGCGTAGGTCCGCTTCTGAGGCGGCATACGATAATCGGATGCAGTTCGGATCACCGAAAGCACCGCCCGGCACTAACGAAACCATGGCTTCTTCGAGCATGAACATACAAAAATCATCTTCGTTCTGAATGGTTCGCTTTCCATCCGTCTTTCCGAAATACGAACTCACATCCGGAAAAAAATAAAAAGCCCCTTGCGGATAATTGGATTTAATTCCCGGTATCTCTTTCAGGAGATTGTAAACGATCTCGCGTCTGTTTTTGTATTCCTCAACCATCTTAAGGGTTGGAGCAAGATCGCTTGTGATGGCAGCCAGGGCTGCCCGTTGTGCAATAGAACAGTTGGCAGATGTTAGCTGACCCTGCATTTTAACGCAGGCATCGGCAATCCATTTCGGTGCAGCTATATATCCGATTCGCCAGCCGGTCATGGCAAATCCCTTGGCAAAGCCGTTTACGGTTATTGTACGCTCAAACATGCCGGGTAAAGATGCAATGCTGATGAAATCACCGGTGAAATTGATGTGTTCGTAAATCTCATCGGCAATCACCAGTATGTTTTCATGCTTTTGCACTACGTTGGCTATTGCCTGAAGTTCATACTTCGAAAAAACTGAACCTGTAGGATTGCAGGGAGAAGAGAATATAATAATCCTTGTTTTTGGTGTAATAGCTGCTTCAACCTGTGATGCAGTTACCTTAAAATCATTTTCAATACTTCCATTTACCAATACAGGCTTTGCTTCAGAAAGTTTAACCAGGGCATCGTAACTTACCCAATACGGGGAAAAAATTATGACTTCATCACCCGGGTTAAGCAACGCCAGCATGGCATTGGCTATAGATTGCTTGGCGCCATTTGATACTACAATGTTTTCGGCTTTATAGGGTACGTGATTATGCTTACGGTATTTCTCAGCAAGTGCCTCACGGAAGTCGGCATAACCGGCAACAGGAGGGTACGCAAAATAATTTCCGGAATCAATCGCTTGCTTGGCAGCTTCGCAGATATGAGCAGGTGTTTTGAAATCGGGTTCACCCAGGCTCAGGTTGATTACATCGAATCCCCGGTTTTTAAATTCACGGGCCTTGGCGGCCATAGCTAAGGTTGCTGATTCTTCAAACGAATTAAGACGTGCAGATACTTGGTTCATGATTATAGATAAAAAGAAGCCGAAAATTAAGAATTAAATGAATTCGCCATCGATTAATTAAAAAGGGTACGCCCCAGAATGCTGCGTCCAAGGGTGATTTCATCTGCATATTCAAGATCACCCCCAACAGGTATACCGCGGGCAATAACACTTACTTTTACCGGGGTGTCTTTTACCCGCCTGTGAATATAAAAGGAGGTTGTATCTCCTTCCATGGTCGGGCTCAGGGCAAGAATAAGCTCCTTGATTTCAGATGATTGATCATTTAGCCGGGTAAACAAAGCTTCTATTTTAAGATCGGCCGGGCCAATGCCGTTAACCGGTGAGATAACACCTCCGAGAACATGATACAGGCCGCGGAATTGAGCTGTGTTTTCTATGGCCATTACATCGTTAGCACTTTCAACAACACAAATAATGGACCGGTCGCGTTTCGGATTGCTGCAAATGGTGCAAACCTCCGTATCGGAAATATTATGGCAATGCTCACAAAAACGAATTCCCGAACGAAGTTTGTTGAGTGCTTCGGTAAGGGTAAATGTACTTTCTTCATTTTCGCGTACCAGGTGAAGCACCAGGCGCAGGGCTGTCTTTTTTCCGATGCCAGGTAATCTGGAAATCTGGTTTACGGCTTCTTCAATAAGTTTTGACGGATAATCCATTCCTTCACAATTTACATTCTCCGAAAATCTCCATAAATCTTATCAGGATGCCATTTATTAATAGCCCTTGTTTGGTTCGCTTATTTCCGGGTTATTGAACGTTCAAGATCAATTAATTCAAACCTACTATTTTGGATATCACAGTATCCGGGCATCAATTCCTTTTTCACAAATGGCATCGCGCATGGGTTTAAGAAAATCAAATGTGCCGGTCTTGACAACACATTTGCCCTTATAATGAATTATCCAGGTACACTGTTCGGCCTGTTCTATTGAATGTTTACATATTTTGATTAACGTATCAATAACATGTTCGAACGTATTGAAATCGTCATTGAATACAACCAGGTCTTGTACATCGGTGGTTTCAATGGCCTCCAATAAATCGGTTAGGGTCTCTTCCTGCACAGCGAATTGAATCATGTTCAACATAAGCAACTGCAAAATTAAGAAAATTGGATGTCCCGATGGATTTGGATTTCAAGGTATTTCAGCATTTTTTGCGGGAAACATTCCTGGATGACGCCCTTTCTAGTACTTGGTATTATTTCGATTTATTTCCTGGCCCTGATTACGATTTCGTATTTCACGTCCAGGGGGGCGGATACCCATACCTTTTTCACCGCTAACCGGCAATCGCCCTGGTACCTGGTAGCATTTGGAATGATCGGAGCTTCCTTGTCGGGTGTTACGTTTATTTCAGTTCCGGGTAATGTAGGTAAAATCGGATTTGGATACTTCCAGGTAGTTTTAGGTTACTTACTTGGTTATTGGGTAATCATCGGAATTCTTATGCCGTTGTATTACAGGCTCAACGTCATTTCAATATATGCGTATCTCGAACAACGATTTGATTTCTGGTCTCATAAGACAGGAGCATTCTTTTTCCTGATATCGCGTACAGTAGGTTCTTCCTTGCGATTATACCTGGCTGCAACGGTACTTCAGCTTTTTCTGTTTGATGCCTGGAATATCCCGTTTTATGTAACAGTTGCCACCACCATTATTCTGATCTGGGTGTACACCAATAAGGGAGGAATAAAAACAATCGTGTGGACCGACACCTTTCAGACGTTCTTTCTTATAACTGCCGTTATTGTTGCCGTATGGCAAATTGCCAGTCGGTTGGGATTATCATTTCCAGAAATGGTTTCTGTGATTGAGCAAAGCAACATGTCGAGGATATTTTATTTTGACGACATTAATTCTCCGCTTTATTTCTGGAAACAATTTTTGGGAGGTGCCTTTATTGCCATAACGATGACGGGCATGGACCAGGAAATCATGCAGAAGAATTTAACCTGCCGAACCTTGGGCGATGCACAGAAGAACATGTTCTGGTTTAGTCTTACCCTGGTATTTGTAAACTTGTTGTTTCTTGCCTTAGGAGCACTGTTGTATATCTATTCAGAAAGGCATGGAATTACCATTCCGGAAGTAAGCGATGAACTGTTTCCTTCCCTGGCATTGAACGAGTTTAGTTTACTGGTAGGTATCTTTTTTATTCTGGGAATAACAGCCTCTTCCTATGCCAGTGCAGATTCTGCTTTGGCCGGACTTACCACATCATTTTGCCTGGATTTTCTTGATTTCAAAAATAAGACGGAAATATCCCGTAGGCGTCAAAAGCTTGTTGTTCATATTGGTTTTTCATTATTGTTTTTAATCATCATCCTGGTCTTCAAGGAAATCAACGACCGTTCCGTGATCGATGCTGTGTTAGGTGTAGCTGGTTATACATACGGCCCTCTGTTGGGATTATTTTCTTTTGGTTTGTTTACCAACCGTAACGTGCGCGATAAACTCGTTCCTCTAATCTGTATTGTCGCCCCCGCGTTAACGTATTTAATCAGTGCAAATTCCAAAGCCTGGTTTAACGGATATGTTTTCAGTTTTGAAATTCTGATTGTAAATGGCTTGATAACTTTCATGGGTTTGTGGTTGATATCTACTTATGAGCCTCACGAAAAAAGGAAAGGCCACCCCGAATCAACGAGATGACCTCTTCCCAATTAAACCAACCCCACGTTGGTATTTTCAAGCCAGAACTAATAGACTGCCAACATTATATTTTACAGTAGTAATGCGTTTGACTGGCATCACCTTTTTTAATTCGTATTGTATAGGTTCCAATGGATGCAGATGCGAAATCGATAACAACTCTCCGTTTACGCACCGGTTGTTTAATCAAACAGGATCCATCGCTGTATTCAATTTCCAATTGAGCACCCACCAGCGCTCGTTCAACTTTTATAGTTAACTGCTGAGATTCATGACTTGACGTTGCCGGCTTCGTATCATGGTAAGCTTCGGCAGACCAAGCCATCAGCATCATGCTGATTGCAATCAGGCTTTTGGTAGACATCAGGTTGAATCTGCGATTGAACATATGATGACTGTTTATGCCAACCGCATGCCGGTAAGGGGAAAGCCTTTTTTGGCTCAAATTTTAAGGAATCGAAAGGAATAATTTCCTGATTTGGGAAAAACGGGTTCCCAATACGCGTCTCGATCAGAGTAATTCCTGCGTTGGGTCCCAGAAATGCTGATTGAACTTAACCACTTTATCATTTTTAACTTCAATGCCCTCCTTTTCAAGTAATTGTTGCATTTGGGTAGGTGTGCTGAAGTGAATTTTTCCTGTAAGCATGCCGATGCGGTTAACTACTCGATGGGCCGGAACACCGGTTGGGGCACCATGCATTGCCCAACCCACCATACGTGCACTTAACCCTGAGCCCAGGTATTGGGCGATTGCTCCATAACTCGTTACACGGCCTCTCGGAATAAGCTTAACAACAGAATATACATCGGTGTAAAAATCTGATTCCTTGCCCTTTTTCTTACTCGCCATGCGTAAAGTATTCGATCTTGTTAAATTTGCAGCCCAATTTAATGGATTCAATGCGTGTAATCTTCAACATCGTAATTCTCGTGTTTGGCGTTACCGGATTAATTTCAGCACAACAGGCCTATGAGTTGATTATTCCTGAATCGGAAGGATGGACAGTAATTGAGGAAGGGAAAACGGTTGCTTTTCAGATCAGGGCAACTCCAGACGTGGATTCTAAGGTGCGATTCTATCCGGTTGATGAGGAGTCAATCGGCATTGAACTCGATTCATTAGGCCATTTTAGCTGGACGCCTTCATATTCGCTGGTTAACCGACTTGAGTTAAAAAAGGATTTCTCAGTCATCATTCAGGGCAATTGGCCGGATGGTCAACGGGTACGCAAAACCATAACGTTCACGGTGCTTCATATTAACAGGCCACCTGTAGTTGAGGAGTTACCGGTTTTTTACGTCAAGCAATCCTCCCGTAACATTTATCAAATCGCCAGCGATTACGTTTACGATCCGGATGAAGATCCCATAGTATTCAAATCCATTCCTTCCCAAATGCCGGAGGGCCTTTCCTTATCATCGCAGGGCCAGCTTAGCTGGTCACCTTCCCGAAATCAGTTCAATTCTCTTCGTTCCAATCCTCTTGTGGTTGAATTCATTGTACAGGACCAACCTGATAAAGCTGAAATGAAAGGCAAACTTCGTATTGCCCAGACTCAGTTGGATTTGCCGCCTGAAATCTTAATGGTTCCCGGTGATACTTCTTTTTCAATAAAGGAAGACGAGACCATCAACCTGAAAATCTATATATCAGATCCCAATGGTGATGATAATGTATTGAGTGCCGGATTTATTTCTTCTGACATCCGGGTAGAACATCGTGTACTAAAGGAGAATACTCCACTTCAATACGAATTCATTTGGCAACCGGGATACGAATTTGTAGATGAGGCTAAGAAGAAATTACCAGTGGAATTTACCTTTTTTGCATTGGATAAATCGAACAACCGGGTACAGAGAAAAATTATCATTGTAGTAAACGATACTGAAAACCTGATTGAAAAAGATGCCTTACAATACCAGAAGTATCGTAATAACCTCACCAATGCCGCAGAGTTATTAAGAACCTTGGATGAAAATCAGAAGAAGCTGAATGAAAACTATAAGAAGGCGAAACGGGGAAAGAAAAACCGGTCGGTTCTGAATGCTTCCCTCGGTGCAGTAACCGGGTTTTCTCCTGCCTTGCTGGAAACGGATCAATCGAAAGTCGTTTCTACAGTAGGAGGTACAACCGTACTCACTTTAAATACATTGGAGGCAACGGAAGTTGTAGGTAAATCCAAGGATGATATAATGGATAAGATTAAAATTAATGTTGATATCCGTAATCGTGTACAGAGTGCCGGTGATGAATTTGCACGAAAATATTCATCTAAAGTAAGCCGAAGAAGCGGAGAGTTTGAAAAGGATATTGATAAACTACGTACGGTATTGAATGATCAGCGAATTGTCTTGCTGGAATTGGATGCCTATAAAAAGAATGCTGTTCAGTTAACCGATAAGGATCTGAAAAGAACTTTTCCCGACTTCACGGAAGAAAATTAATACGTGTCTCAGCCTTATTTTGCCGAATTCGTTTATTCGCATACATTTGCAATCCTAAAATTCGATCAACCCAAAACACAGAGGAGTGGCAGAGCGGTTGAATGCATCGGTCTTGAAAACCGACAGCCCTTTACGGGGCTCGGGGGTTCGAATCCCTCCTCCTCTGCAATCAAAGGGCAATAGCCGTATCCTATCCGCAAGGCTGTTCCCCAGGTAAAATTGCTGCCAGTTGCAGAATTATGCGTGCAAAAACGGACGAATTAGATTAGCTTAGGGAATGACATTTGTCATTTTTTCTGGCCATTAACCACCGTATACTCACAACCGATTAAATCTGAAGTACATGAAAACAAACCTGTATTCATCGGGACAAAATACAAGTCTCGTTTTGTTGCGCATCCTCATCGGATGGCACTTTCTTTATGAAGGCATTATTAAAGTATATAACCCCGCCTGGACAGCGAAAGGATATTTACTCAGCGCCTCGATCCTGAAACCTTTCTTTAACTGGCTTTCGGGTGATTCCCTTATCGGGATCGTTGATACGCTGAACATTGTCGGCTTGCTGGCTGTTGGCGCAGGACTTCTGCTTGGGTTGAAAATTCGATGGGCCTGTGTTGGCGGCATTGCACTTCTGGCTCTTTACTACCTGGCTCATCCTCCATTTGGTGGGTTAGAGCAAGGTCCTGCGGAAGGTAGTTATTGGATTGTGAACAAGAACCTCATCGAAATTGGTGCATTGGTTGTTTTGTATCAGTTTCCATCTTATTACTCCTTCGGCATAGAAAAGTTGTTCAGCCGTGAAAAACCGGAAACCGTCAATGGATAAATACTAACCACCCTAAACGATCTCATTATGAAAAAAGAAGATAATCTGTTCAATTTAAGCAGACGTGATCTGCTCAAAGGCCTGGCTGGTGTTCCTTTCTTAGGTGCCGTTTGGTATGCTGGTGCAAAAACCACGGTAGATGCAAAGCGCGAGAAAAAATTCTTGCTTGAACAACTCAATATTAAAGCTTCTCCGCCACCACCAACAGGATCGATGGAAGGCAAGCCCATCCGGTTGGGAATAATCGGATTTGGCATCCGCGGGGAGCAGTTGTGCCGCGCTCTTGGTTTTGCCACCAAGCAGTGGTTGGCAGATATGAAAGAATCGGCTGAGAAAAACTCGAACGATACCCGGTTGTCGGAATTCCTGGATCAGGAAAATCTGAATGTCAAGATAACTGCTGTATGCGATGTCTTTGATGTTAATGCTGAACGGGTAATCGATTCATTCTCGACACCGGAAAATAAAGTGAAGCGATATGCTACGCATAAGGAATTGCTGAGCAGTGGTGAGGTAGATGCCGTAATCATCGCAACTCCTGATCACTGGCATGCCCCTATGGCCACTGATGCCGTCAATGCCGGAGTTCATGTGTACATAGAGAAGCCAATGACGCATACTATCACGGAAACTTATGTGTTGCGTGATGCTGTGAAAAATAACCCTAAAGTAGTGCTCCAGGTTGGGCACCAGCATCGGCAAACCCAAAGCTTCTTAACGGCCATGGATATCATTGCCAAGAAAACCCTTGGCCATGTTTCGTTGGTAACTACCAACACTAACCGAAATGATGATAATGGTGCCTGGCAGTACGACATCCATGAGAAGGCATCGCCTCAAACCATCAACTGGGATTTATTCCTGGGCAACGCACCAAAAGTTGAATTCAACAAAGAGCATTTCTTCCGTTGGAGAAAATGGTGGGCTTATGGCTCCGGACTTTCCGGTGATTTGCTTACGCATGATTACGACAGGCTCAATTGTATTTTGAAGATGGGTATTCCCCGTTCGGTAATGGCTTCGGGTGGAATTTATACACACCGCGATGGAAGAAATGTACCGGATGTTCTTCAGGTCAATATGGAATATCCGGATTTCAGCACAGGCTCAAGCCAGGAAGATGGCAAAGAAAAGGGAATGACTTTCGTATATAGTGCAACCCTGGGCAATCAATTCGACCGGCCCACGTATTTGATGGGGCATGATGCCACAATGGAATTGGGCAACGTAATCAGTATTTATGCAGATGCCCGGAGTACCCGCTTTGCCGATATGATTAAAGAAGGACGCATCGATCCGAGTGTTCCGATTTATCAATATAACCCGCTGGCTAACGCAACAGATGCTGTTACTTCAGCAACGGCAAAATACTTTGCCAACAAGGGCTTATTGTGGACTTACCGGGATGGTAAACGTGTTGATTCTACTTTTCTGCATATGCGAGAATGGTTGAGCTGTATCCGCAATGGAGGTAAACCAAGCTGTGGCATACAAGAAGGTTTTGAAGAAGCAATATCTGCCCATATGGCTGGCCTTTCCTATAAATTGGGCCGCAGAATCGAGTGGGATCCGCAAGAGGAAAAAGTAATCGCCAAGCCAGGCGAAGACCTCGATGCGGTTTTGATAGCCAATGAGGAAAAAGTTGTTGTTGTATAATCAACAACATCGAATAACTAAAAGCCTCCCGAAGCTCATTTCGGGAGGCTTTTTTATTTGGGGTAAAAATCAGGTATATGCAATCAGGTACCTGGTTAACCTCGCTCCATTTCAACCATCTGAATTATTCGTCTTGCTTTTCGGATGGATTCTTTCCTCCGGCTATCGTGAATGCTTGCATTGAGTTCGTACCCGGCCATCAGCATGATGGTGATTAACTGAATCCAGAACATCAGGGCAATCAACACGCCAATTGAACCGTAGATTTTATTATAGGTCCCAAAATGGGTTATGTAATATGAAAAACCATACGATACACCCAGACATAGAAATGTGGCAACGGAAGATCCTATGGAGAAAAACCTCCAGTTATAGTGAATGGCCGGACCGAAGTAATAGATGCTGGAAATAACCAGGTAGAAAACAATAAAAATGACGATAAACCGGATAACGAAAAGTGTATTTACAGTAAACGTGTCGACATTAATCCACGGAAAGGTACTCAGGTTGGCCGTTATGTAATTCAAGGTAAGTTGCCCGACAATCAGCAGGGCGATGGCCAGTATCATGGCCAGGGCAAGATTAAATGTTAAGGAGGTAGCGATCAGGCGGGTTTTTAGAGCACCCCGGTTTTCAATGGTTTTATAGCATGCATTAAATGCCCGCATAAGCGCAATCATTCCATTGGTTGATAGGTAGAGAGAAAAAAAGAAACCCAGGGAGAGCAAACCGCCCCGTTGGTTACTGATAATATCCAACACGGTCGATTCAATAACCTCAAACATGCTGGGAGGCAATTGTTCGCCCAGGAATTCCATAATACTGGAAGTATTGATGGAAGGAATAACGGTTGAAACGTAGGGGATAAGCGTGAATAAGAAAATGATGGCCGGGAAAATTGCCATAATGAAATTGAACGCTACGCCATTTGCACGATCGATAATTTCATCTTTTTGAAGATTTTGAAGCAGCGTTTTTACAATTACATAAAGTGAAACATTGTCAAACCGCTTAAACCGGATTCGCTTCATCCAGGCCAGCAGAATACGGGCATGTGTTATCTGAAGAAAATATTTTTTGTATTTATACTTCATGTAAAAAAAGGCTGGAGAACATTCATCATGGCAAAAGGCGGCCGGCAAGGTCTGCCTGATTTTTGATCCACAAAGGCAAGAATGGTTTTGCCCTGATGAATTAAGGTGTTCTCTTCATTATAGATATCGTATTCAAAAGTAATGCGTACACCAGGCTTTTCGCGTATCGTGGTAACGATTCGTAACAGCTCATCGTATTTGCCCGCTTGTAAAAACCGGGAATGATTTTCCAGAACGGGCATGATTATACCCATGGCCTCAATTTCTTTATAAGTAAGACCTAATCTGCGTAATGCTTCAACCCGGGCTACTTCGTAATACATGGCGTAGTAGCCATAATATACGTAACCCATCTGGTCAGTTTCACCATAGCGTACCCGTACTGAAGTTTCCGACTGATACATTATTTTCCTGATTTTGCTGAACGTGCAATTTGCTGTTCGCGGGTTAGCGCAGCCTGATAGCGTCTTGCATTTTTAAGATGTTCGTTATACGATGCTGTGAAATTATGGTACCCTGAAAAATCTTCTTTTGCACACATGTAGAGGTAGTTACTGGGTTTATAATTTAAGACCGCATCGATTGTTGCAATCTCCGGCATATTGATGGGGCCCGGAGGTAAGCCCTTATTCTTATAGGTATTGTAGGGAGATTCAACTTCTTTATGTTCATTCAATACCCGTTTAATGGTAAAATCACCAACTGCAAAAACAAGGGTAGGATCTGCCTGAAGGGGAATCCCTTGCTTTAATCGGTTCAAATAAAGCCCGGCAATGATTGGGGCTTCATCGCGTTTAATCGATTCAGCCTGAACAATCGAAGCCAGAATGGAAACTTCTATCGGGGAAAGACCCAGTTCATTTGCCTTTTGTTTGCGTTCCTCGTTCCAGAAATTTTGATATTCATCGTACATCCGCTCGATTAACTGATCGGCAGAAATAGTATAATAAACTTCATAGGTATTCGGGATAAACATGCAGATAATGTTATCCTTGTTGAATCCATATTCATTATGCATCAGAAAGTTGGCAAGGGCAGCCTCAAATGCTTCTGGTGGGGTTGAGGTATTTTGAGTGATTTTGCCTGGCAATTCCGATATGAGCCTTACGTTGTTGAAGGTGATACGCACCGGTTCCTGCTCCCCGCCCCGAAGGAACCGGACAGCAGTTAGGTTATTCATGTTGGCTCTGAGCAGATAACGGCCGGCTCTTACCCTTTCATCGTAACCCATCAACCGGGAAAGAAAACTGAATGAAATCAGATCTTGCACATATTCTCCTTCATGAAGGATTTTCTGAACGGTTTCAAACGTAGCATCTTTGGGAATAATTATGTAGCGGTCGTCTTTACCCACCAGGATATTGGGTGTGTAACAAATCTGATAGGTGTAAAAAGTAAAGGTGATCAGCAAAACAGACAGCAGGATAAATGCGAACAGTTTTATCGGGCTTTTGGAGTACTTCATAACTTTCAAAGATACAAAATCAATTTTTTCAGCCCGTTTCAAAGTTTAATACCTCCTGTTTTTGATTCCGTATCTTGCCTATATTTTTCAGCGATGGCAGCAGAGTTAATTAAGATTCATCCGGTAAATCCCGAGCTTCGGAAAATTAACCGGGTTGTAGACGTATTACGAAATGGTGGAATGATTGTTTATCCCACCGATACCATTTATGGTATTGGTTGTGATTTAATGAATCGTAAGGCTGTAGAGCGGCTGTGCCGGATCATGGATATTAAGCCCCAGAAGTTGGATCTATCGTTTATCTGCCATGACCTTTCACACATTTCAGAGTACGTAAAGCGAATTGATACACCCATGTTCAAGCTTCTGAAAAAATCACTGCCGGGCCCTTATACCTTTATATTCGAGTCAAGCAGTAAAGTACCTAAGATCCTCGATGTAAATAAGAAAACGGTTGGCATACGCATACCCAATCATCCGATTCCCCGCATGATTGTCGAGGAGCTGGGGAATCCATTAATTACTTCGTCTATAAAGGATGATGATCACATAAAAGAATATACAACGGACCCGGAAGAGATTTATGAGGATTTCAAGAATCAGGTAGACATTGTCATTGATGGAGGAGCAGGTGGCAATATTCCGTCTACCGTAGTGGATTGTACCGGTGATGAACTGGTAATTATCCGGCAAGGTTTGGGTGCGGTTGATTTTTAAAGTTATCCAGCATTTACCAGTAATTTAAGTTTACGAATGAGCTCCGTGAGTTTGATTTCAATCCATAATTCATGGTTAGTAAGGAAATGACAAAGTGTATAATTGAACTTCATTACCTCCCTTGCATAACCTACTTCGCCACACTTTCCAGGTTCAGGAAAGTTATGCTTGAGCGGCATGAGTATTATGAGAAACAAACGTATCGGAACCGATGCTTAATCAATACAGCTAATGGGCCGGAACGGTTGACTATTCCGGTAACCTCTAAACATGGTAAAGTTCCCATTACTGAAGTCCGGATTGATTATTCGCAAAAGTGGCTGAACATCCATAGACGTGCCATTGAATCGGCTTATCGAAATGCGCCTTACTATGAATATTATATCGATGATCTGCTGGCGCCACTTCAGAAGAGGTACGTATTTTTGTACGATTTAAATTTCGAATTGCTGACAATCTGTCTTAAGTGGCTAAATCTCCCCATTACCCTGGCTGAAAGTCTGACGTACCAAAAAACTGCCGGGGAGGAAATCATTGACTTGCGAAATGCCATTCAGGCTAAAAATCAGGAGGGTTACGCAAATTACTTTGAAGGTATTGAGTACCAACAAGTTTTTGGCAAACCCTTTGTCAAAAATCTTAGCCTGGTCGACCTGATGTTTTGTGAAGGACCAAACGCATTGTCAGTTATAAGGGTTATTGCGTCCCGAATGAACATTTAAAACAGGCCGAACGTTTTAAGAAATGCGATCCTTATTTAGGCCCAAATTGGGTACAGGGCAGCAAAAAAATTGAACTGAAAAGCCTACATTTACCATAATTTCATTCTGTATACTACATGGAAGCTAAATTCTCCAACCGGGTTAAAGAAGTTATATCGCTGAGTCGTGAAGAAGCTTTACGTCTTGGCCACGACTACATTGGCACCGAACATTTATTACTGGGACTGATTCGCGAAGGTGAAGGTGTTGCAGTAGGGGTTCTTAAAAAGTTGGGTGTTCCGCTGGATGCCCTGCGCAGTGAGATTGAAAAAATTTCTAAAGGAACTGCCACCCATGAGATCAAAAACCTGGCTAACATTCCGTTGACAAAAGCCTCGGAGAAAGTTCTGAAGATAACCTACCTCGAAGCTAAGATTTTTAAAGCTCAGTTAATTGGTACGGAGCATCTGTTGCTTTCCATTCTTCGTGATAACGACAACCTGGCTACACAGATTCTGAAGAAGTTTGATGTGAACTACGAAACTGTTAAAGAAATGCTGGAGTATCAGCATGAAGGACCTCAGGCTGCTTCCGACACCGATGATCCGGATGATGATTCATCACGTATTTTCGGAGCCGGTGGAGGAAGCAAGGAAAAGAAGGGTACTGAAAAATCACGTACACCTGTCCTTGACAATTTTGGAAGAGACCTTACCCGCCTGGCTGAAGACGGCAAGCTTGATCCGATCGTAGGTCGTGAAAAAGAAATTGAACGAGTAGCCCAGATTCTGAGCCGCAGAAAGAAGAACAATCCGATTCTGATTGGTGAACCGGGTGTAGGTAAAACCGCAATTGCCGAAGGTCTGGCCCTTCGCATCGTACAAAAGAAAGTTTCACGCGTGTTGTTTGGCAAGCGCGTAGTTACTCTCGATCTCGCATCATTGGTAGCAGGAACTAAATACCGCGGTCAGTTTGAAGAACGGATGAAGGCCGTTATGAACGAATTGGAAAAATCACCCGATGTAATCCTGTTCATTGATGAACTGCATACAATTGTTGGTGCAGGTGGGGCTTCCGGTTCTTTAGATGCGTCCAACATGTTTAAACCTGCATTAGCCCGAGGCGAAATACAGTGCATTGGCGCAACTACATTAGATGAATATCGCCAGTACATTGAAAAGGATGGTGCATTGGCTCGCAGATTCCAAATGGTGATGGTGGATTCTACTACTCCGGAAGAAACGATCCAGATCCTGGATAACATCAAGGAGAAATATGAAGATCACCACCATGTAATCTATACACCTGAAGCAATTCAGGCTTGCGTGAAATTATCCGACCGCTACATCAGCGATCGTTTCCTTCCGGATAAGGCCATCGATGTTATGGACGAAGCCGGTGCA
>JALOMY010000120.1 GCA_025455225.1 Cyclobacteriaceae bacterium
AGGGGTAAATCAGTTTCCTTAAGGTGGGTGGGAGATTCCAGTTCGCGGATTACCTGTTCTACATTAAGCCCTTTATCAAGACAGGCTTGTTCGAGTGTATGTTCAGAATATTCATTAAACTGGATTCCGAAATAGTAAAGGGTATAGGCATGCACATAGTTTTCTTCTACTAATTGTGCAATACGTTTATCCTTAAGTGAAACGGGGTCCATATTGAATCTCAAATATAGAGAAAGGCAGGAAGAATCGCATAGAATGTCGGCCGGATCGTTGTTCGGCTTGATTTTTTGCATTTTTTAGCGTTATGTCCGAATAAAGTTTCGCCAACATTTGTTACAATTGATCGTTAAAGAGGCACAATCGAGATTGTATGGAGGAAAAACGTAAAAACACACCTAATCAAATTGCACTTCCACTGGTGCTTTGTATTGGCCTGGCAGGCGGGGTATTTATCGGCACCAGTTTCAATACCCAGAAGCCATCGCGTGATGTGGGTAAGGATGTACAGAAACTCCGCGAGGTACTTACGTACATTGATACCAAGTACGTAGATGACATTAAGACCGATAAGCTGGTGGATGAATCCATAACACACCTCCTTTCCAAACTGGATCCACACTCTGTTTATATTCCGGCCAGTGACCGTACATTGGCAAATGAAGAACTTCGCGGTAATTTTGATGGAATCGGAGTTGAGTTCAATATTTTTCAGGATACGATTGTGGTGATTACGGCCTTGAGCGGTGGACCAAGTGAAGCCCTGGGAATTCGTTCGGGTGATCGCATTATTAAGGTAGACGGTGAAAATGTAGCCGGTATCGGCATCACCACACAGGATGTGATGCGCCTGTTGAAAGGTCCCCGCGGATCGGAGGTTCTTGTAACGATTCACCGCAACGGAGAAAAGAACCCGATTGATTTTAAAATTATCCGTGATAAAATTCCGCAATATTCCATTGATGTTTCATACATGGTGGATAAGGAAATCGGCTACATCAAATTGAGCCGGTTCTCGGCAACCACCTATGAAGAATTTCTTAGTGCCCTGAATAAATTGAAAGACCAGGGAATGCAAAAGCTTGTGCTCGATCTTCAGGGTAACGGTGGTGGTTACATGAGTATGGCCATTGATATGGCAGACGAGTTTCTTTCTGCCGATAAAAAAATTGTTTATACCGATGGAAAAGACAAGCGTCTGAATACCAATGCATCTTCCACCAGCCGGGGTAGTTTTGAAACCGGAGACCTGATTATCCTGGTTAATGAAGGTACGGCATCTGCATCCGAGATTCTGGCCGGTGCTTTACAGGACAATGACCGGGCCCTCATTGTGGGTCGCAGAACATTCGGAAAGGGATTGGTTCAGAATCCATTTGATCTTAGTGATGGTTCGGAATTGCGACTTACTATTTCAAGGTATTACACACCGAGTGGCCGTTCCATACAAAAACCGTATGATGATGAAGATGCCTATTCCCTTGATATCATCGAGCGGTATAAAAAAGGTGAATTCTTTCATGCCGACAGTATCAAATTCAATGACTCACTTCGTTATAAAACACTTAACGGAAGGACGGTATACGGTGGCGGTGGCATAATGCCGGATTATTTTGTGCCGCTCGATACCACCATGAACAGCCATTACCTTAATGCGTTGTACTCGTCACTTTCTATCTACGAATTTGCCTTCAACTATGCGCAGGAGAATAAGGAAGCACTCGAGAGCAAAGGATTTGAACATTTTCGCACCCGGTTTAAGGTAACGGATAAGATGGTTAATGACCTGGTGGCAATTGGTCAGCGAAACAAAGTCAAACCCGATTATGACGATCTGAAGAAAAACCGGAAAATATTTGAAGTTCATATCAAAGCGCAGATTGCTCGAAGGTTATGGGGAAATGAGGGATTGTTCCCGATTATTAATGAAACCAATGAAATATTCCTTCAATCCCTTCGGCTCTTTGAACGCATACCGGAATTGAACCGGGTTGCGATGTAGGTTGATCCTACTCCATTTCTTTGAATCGTAAACGATGTGATTGCGGAACACGAATAGCAAGCAGGTTTTATTAATTTAGCTTCATAAAAACTGAATGCCATGTATTATTACCGTCTTGGAAATATCCCGCACAAACGTCACACCCAATTCAGGCAACCCGATGGAAGTTTGTACAAGGAAGAACTGGTGAGTTCTGAAGGATTTTCAGGGATTTATTCCAACCTCTATCACATCAATCCCCCTACCCGCATTAAGTCGGTTAGCGACCCGGTAAAATACGGACCTGCGATTGTTGAGGATTATGCGCTCCGGCAAACGCATTTGAATACATCCAACGTAACTACCACGGGTGAAGATTACCTCGATGCCCGTAAAGTTCTGCTAAAGAACAATGACTGCTCTATTTCGATCTGTTCTCCGCGGAAGCGCAAGATGGATTATTTCTATAAAAATGCTGAAGGAGATGAAGTGTTGTTTATCCACGATGGAAGTGGTGTATTAATTTCCCAGTTCGGAAAACTGGAGCTGAGGCAAGGCGATTATGTAGTTATTCCGCGAACGGTTATATATAAACTGGAGTTTAATGAAGGTCCCTTGAGACTGCTGATTATCGAAGCCTCTTCACCTGTTGAAACCGTAAAACGGTATCGCAATGAGTTGGGTCAGTTACTTGAACATTCACCGTATTGCGAACGCGACATCCGCCCACCGCATGAACTGATTACCGATACCAGTCGGGGTGAGTTCCTGATGAAGATCAAGAAGCAGGGCTATCTCCATAATTATATTTATGATTATAGTCCGCTTGATCTTGTGGGCTGGGATGGGTTTCTGTGGCCTTACGCGTTTTCCATTCATGACTTTGAACCCATCACGGGTCGCATCCATCAGCCGCCACCGGTGCATCAAACCTTCCAGGCTCACAATTTTGTGATTTGTTCTTTTGTGCCCCGATTGTTTGATTACCACCCATTAGCCATTCCGGCTCCTTACAACCACAGCAATATCGACAGCGATGAAGTTCTGTATTACGCTGAAGGAAATTTCATGAGCCGCAGGGGTATCGAGCGAGGCTCGTTCACACTTCACCCCGGAGGATTGCCGCACGGTCCGCATCCTGGAACGGTTGAGAAAAGCATCGGTGCAAAAGAAACCCATGAACTGGCCGTGATGATTGATACCTTCAAACCTTTGTATCTCACCACCGATGCGTTGGAGTTTATGGATAAGAACTACCCGATGAGCTGGACGGATAATGACCCGAATGTTCCCTTTAATGAGGTGAATACTCCCTAAAGAAAAAGTTTATTCAATAAGAATCCATTGCTCGATCAAGCTGGGATAGTGAGCATATTCCAGTTGATGCACTTTTTTCGCAATATCTTCGGGCGAGTCTTCCGATTTTACCGGGCAAATGGCTTTGAATAAAATACGGCCCTCATCGTAATGTTCATTCACTTCATGAATGGTGATACCGGTTTCTGTTTCACCAGCTGCCTTTACGGCTTCATGTACTTTCATGCCGTACATTCCCTTACCTCCAAATTTTGGCAATAATGCGGGATGGATGTTAATGATTTTTCCAGAATAAGCACGGATCAGGTTTTCAGGTATCAACCATAGAAAGCCTGCCAGAACCAGGTGGGTTACCTGGTGTTGCTTTAACCAGTCGCTTACCAGTGAAGATTCCCGAAATTCTTTTCGGTCAAAAACCAGGGTCGGAACTCCGTATTTTTTTGCACGCTCGAGCGCATAGGCCTGTGGGTTGTTGCTTAACAATGTAACAACCTCTATGCGTGGGTGGCCCTTGAAGAACTTGAAAATCTCTTCCGCATTAGTGCCGCTGCCCGAAGCAAAAATGGCAATCCGGAAAACGGTATTATGGTGGGCAGATCGAATTGGTGAATTCATGAATGAGGAATCAGGAATTGAAAATAAGGGTTACATCATATATCCATTTCTCAGACAAGCGCCATACTTAAAATACCTAACATCGGCTTTAATAAGCTGCATTACCAGCCAGGCTAATGGAACAAAGAGGATCATAAGAAAGTAAACCACCGGAAGCTTTACATAAAACACGCTAATCAGCAATACAGTCAAGGCAAACACTCCGATAACTATGTAAATGAACTGTTTGGTTTTTCTCAGCCCCCAGATAATAGGCAGGGTTTTACAACCATAGGTGTTGTCGCCCTTCAGATCTTCCATGTCTTTAATGACCTCACGCACCAACGTCATAAAGAAGGCAAATACGGCATAGATAATTACCATGGGATTAAACGTGTTATACAATACGTTCAGCACACCAATGGAAAGACCGGTTAACAGTGACACGGCAAAATTGCCTACGAAAGGAAGTCGTTTCAGTAAATTGGAATAAAACCACAACAGGGAAACTGAAATAATATTAATCAGCACAATCCACCATGATAAAAAGATTCCAAGCGCAATTCCTGAAAGGGATAGAAATCCGTGCAGCAGAATTGCTATTCTTCTGGGAACACTTTTACCAACAACAACACGGTTGGGATTATTGACCAGATCAATCTTTACATCGTAATAATCGTTGATCACATAACCTCCGGCTGCAATCAGAGCGGATGAAGCAGCAAGCAAAAACAAACGCCAATCGGTAAACACCTCGGCTTTTAAAAGAAACCAGGCAGTAAAATATTGGGCAAAAACCAGGATGATCAGGTTCCACGTTCGTGTAAGCCTGAGCAAGGACGCCAGAATCTTTTTGCGGGAGCTCATGAAGAAGTGGGTCAAAAGTACAAAAGTGCAACGACTCCCTTACGCCCGGGATAAAACCACAGAAAATCATCGTACCGAGTATAGGCTTATCTTATTGAAGTACCTGCTTTACAGGCGTATACTCACCATTGCCATATAGTTTCGGCCAGCCTGGGGGTAATAGAAGTTTTCCCGAAACTCTTCTCCGCCACCGAAATAGCCGTACGTATATCCGTTGGATTCATACAGTGTGTTGAAAAGGTTATTGGCCAGGAAACTGAACGTAATTTCCTTCAAACTCCTGGGTCGGAAGGTGTAACTAAACCGGAGATCGTTAATCAGGTAATCGTCAATCTTACGCGCTTGATTGGATGTATTATCCAGAAACTGCTCGCCAACATATTTGGTCAGTAAGGTTATCTCTGCCGCGGCCAATGGCTTGTATGTAAATTGCGACCCGGCAATTACATCAGGCGAGAATGAAATGTTGGTATTGGTGTATTCATTCGTGATGACATTAAATTCATCGTAATTAATACCATAGTCGTACAAAATTTCAGTAAACGACTGGATTTTATTCCGGCTCAAGGTAAGGTTTGCATTCCAGCTAAACTGGTTTGAGAAGTTGATCATACCTTCAATTTCAATACCGGAACGGTAACTTTTGTCTACATTCGTACGGATTGGTGCTCCCACATCATTCAGCTCCCCGGTAAGTACCAGCTGATTTTTGTAATTCATCCAATAGAAATTGATGTTCAGCATGTGATGGGTTGAAGCTAATCGCCAACCCGCTTCCAGGTTGCCCAAACGCTCTGCTTTCGGATTTTGGTTTTCCGGATTATCGATAAAATCTTTCCGTACAGGTTCCCGGTTGGCAATAGCATACGAAGCATAAAGCTGTCTGCCTTTTTGAAGATCATAGGTTAATCCAACTTTTGGATTGAAAAAGTTATAGACTACATCCACGTCAAAAACATTTTGACGGTTATCGTTACCGGCTGTCTGGTATGATATTCTTCTGAATTGAAGATCAACATAACCATTAACAGCAGAGGAGAACTGATAATTTGATTTCATGTAGATGTTAAAATCAGATTTATCGGCATCACTGAAATAGTATTGATAGCCTTTCGGAACAGTGGAAACCTCAGACCAGATGATTTCACCAAAATGTCTTCCTTCATAACGGTTCCAGGCACCACCTAAAACACTGTTTATTTTTCCTTTTTCATAATGTAAGGAATAGGTAATGCCGTAAAAGTCATTATCGAGCCATCGTCTGCGAATGAGATCGCTTCTGCTGATAATAGAATCGCCAATAATTACAGGATCAAGACCGTAATTACTGAACCGATCGTCATACCGGTATTCTTCATAGAACCCCCTTCCATACGTGTAGTGAAGTGCAGCATTTCCCGTTAACGATGAATTGAATCGCTGTGATGCATGAAGCTGGTAATGATCTTGTGTGTAATCATCCACCTGGTTATCGTACAGATAGGCATTGAACGTTCGGTTGTTGGAGTTCAGCAGGTTTTGCGTTTGCTCTTCATTCCATCCTTCATTCATTGCCGTTACAAGCATGGCCTCAAAGTCATTCGTTAAACGAGATTCAGGTACGCCATACCAGCTTTGGTAGGTTACTTCACGTCCGCCAAACACGATGGCTTTGATCATAGTCTTCCCGGAATAATATCCTCCGGTGAAATAATACGATTTAAGATCTGAAGAAGCCCGGTCGATAAAGCCATTGGAAGTAATCGTGGAAACCCGTCCGTCTATGGCCCACTTATCCTTAATCAGCCCCGTACCAAAGCCCAATGTATTTCGGAAGGTATTAAAAGAACCTGCCGAGCCAATGTATTCACCGTACGGTTTATCAATCAACGTATTGGTTTGCAAATTAATAGTAGCGCCAAAGGCACCTGCCCCATTGGTTGAACTACCTACACCCCGTTGAATCTGTAAACTTTGTGTTGACGAGGCAATATCCGGAATATCAACCCAGAAAACTCCTTGCGATTCGCTGTCGTTATACGGAATGCCGTTAAGGGTAACGTTAATTCTTGTCTGATCGCTTCCGCGGATGTTGATGTAAGTATAACCAACGCCATTGCCGGCATCTGAAGTGGTTACTACGGAAGGACTCCAATTCAGCAATAGTGGTAAATCCTGACCAAAGTTTTGCTTGCGCAGGGTGGGTTTATCAATGGTACTAAAGGTAGAAGGCGTTGTTTCAGCAGCACGTGTAGCGAGCACCAGTACTTCATCGGTTAAGATGGTGCCTTCTTCAAGAAGAATTTCATTCAACTCACCGGCAGCCAACCAAACTTGCTGTGTTCGATAACCTACAAACCTGATTTCAGCCTCTTTCTGTTTGCCTGATGTTCGGCTGAACTCAAACCGGCCTTCACCATCGGTAACTGTGATTTGATTTTCAAGGATTAATCGTACCGTAGCACCGGTTATGATTTCTCCTGTGTTTTTATCGCGTACAATTCCTTTCAACTGATTTTGAGCCAGAGAAAGAAAGGGCAGCATAAGCAACGCTGTTACGCGAACTACGACAAACATATTTTTTGTTTTTAAACCCGCTGGTGCAGAGGGGACTGTACCAAGCTTACAAGTTTATCTTGCCTTCCCTTCGGCCGCATTACCGGCATCAGGTTCTATGGGTATAATCTCAGCCCGTTATATTGAGGCACCCCTTAATACGGCAGTAAAGTTAGCAATTCAGGTAATAATCAGAACAAATGGGTATCGGAATAATGCAGTAATTTTCTTGAACCGGCTTAAATCGTATTGGAATTCTGCAATTTATTTTTGTTGGATTTATAATTCTGAATTCGAACGTCTATTTTTGGCTATGTTCAAAGCGAGTGTAAACGAAAAGAATTTTGAAATCCGGCAAGAGGATGGACAAGTATTGATCAATGGTGAACCGCTTAGCTGGGATCTGTCTCAAATCCGCGAGGGCTATTTTCATATTCTGCACAACAATCAGTCGTATCGGGCCGAGGTCGTGAAAATCGACAAGGATGCCAAAACATTCACCTGGAAAATTAACGGCCGTATTTACACCGTTAAACTGCAAGACCGGTTTGATTTACTGCTTGAAAAAATGGGTATGAAAAACGTTTCATCCGGCAAAGTGAATTCCATCAAAGCACCCATGCCCGGTCTGATCATCGATCTTAAAGTGAAGGACGGAGATTCGGTAAAACAAGGCGATCCGCTTTTAATTCTTGAAGCTATGAAAATGGAGAACATTCTGAAGTCTCCGGGCGATGGTGTTGTAAAATCGGTTAAAGTGAAAAAAGGCGACAGTGTGGAAAAAAATCATGTATTGATCGAGTTTTAAATCCGGTTAAATCATTCTCGAGTTTTATATTTACCGGATTTTTAAGGATAACCTGCCTGCATGAAGTACAAACGAATTCTACTCAAACTTAGTGGTGAAGCCCTCCAGGGAAATAATAAATCAGTAAACATCGATCCTGCTGTTCTGGAGCAGTACTCGGAAGAAATCAAGACGCTTAAGGCAACCGGAGTTGAAATTGCCATTGTTATTGGTGGCGGAAACATTTTCAGGGGCGGCCAGGCCGAGACGCTCGGCATCGACCGCGTGCAAGGTGATTACATGGGTATGCTGGCTACGGTAATCAATGCCATGGCCTTGCAGAGTGCATTGGAACGACACGGAATGTATACCCGATTGATGGCTGGTATTAAGATGGAGCAGGTCTGTGAACCGTTTATCAGGCGAAGAGCTATTCGCCACCTTGAAAAGGGTAGAATTGTGATTTTTGGAGCCGGTATTGGCAATCCCTATTTCACTACTGATTCTACGGCCAGTTTGCGGGCGGTTGAAATCCAGGCGGATGTCGTATTAAAAGGCACTCGCGTAGATGGAGTGTATAATAAAGATCCTGAGAAATTTAAAGATGCTGTTCGCTACGAAAAGCTTTCGTTCCAGGAAGCATACGAAAAAGGATTGAATATTATGGATATGACTGCCTTTACGTTATGCATGGAGAATAAATTGCCCATTATCGTTTTTGATATGAATAAGAAAGGCAACCTGCTGAAAGTGGTTCAGGGCGAAGAAGCCGGAACACTGATCAGTTGATGTTGCCAATGTTGAACTTTGAAGTATGTTATATGGAAGAAATTGAATTATACCTCGAAGATGCAAAAGAGCATATGCTCAAAACGCTCACTCATATTAGTCATGAGTTGACAAAAATCCGCGCGGGTAAGGCGAACCCATCCATGTTGGATGGTGTTCAGGTTCATTATTACGGAAACCTCACTCCGCTTAACCAGGTGTCATCCCTCACCACACCCGATGCCCGAACCATCTTTATTAAACCCTGGGAGAAAAATATGATCCAGGAAATTGAAAAGTCCATTCGGGATGCCAACCTGGGTTTGAATCCTCAAAATGACGGACAGCAGGTGATTGTCAATATTCCGATGCTTACCGAAGAGCGAAGAAAGCAACTGGTTAAGCAAGTTAGCCAGGAGTGTGAACACGGCAGGGTAAGTATTCGCAACATCCGGAAGGAAACCAATGAACAGCTTAAGAAAATTAAAGGGGTTAGCGAAGATGATATTAAAGATGCGGAAGAAATCGTTCAGAAATTAACCGATGAGTACATCAGCAAGATTGATGCGCTGATGAAGAAAAAAGAAGCTGAAATTATGACGGTATAATCCGATTCAAGGGAAAAAATATAAAGCCGGTTCCAGCCGGCTTTTTGTTTCTTACCCGATATTTAATGTTCACGGAACTTCCTACCTTAGTCTATAATAATCAGTCATTATGGAGAATCCATCAATTGGCGAACGTGTAAAAAAGGGATCAATCAGATTTATGAAGCGCTTATTAGGTATTATGCTTATTCTCGGTATAGGCACATTCGCATTTTTATACTGGGGAGTTTACGAACGCGGAGTCTGGGCCGGTAAAGTGTTAAGTGTTTCTGAAAAGGGAGTGGTGTTTAAAACGTACGAAGGAAAACTCTCGATGGAGTCGTTCGGAGCGCTTCGAAACACCAGTCCGATAGCAGAAACCCGTGATTTCTCAGTAGAGAAAAGTGATCCACAATTAATTAAAGATCTGGAAGAAGTGGCATTAAAGGGGGATCGGGTAAATCTTCACTTTGTCAAGCGGTACATGTCCTTTCCCTGGAGGGGCGATACTAAGTATTTTGTTGTTAAGGTTGAGAAGGAGTGAGCTCCGGTATGAATGACTGGTCGGATGTATTTCATATTCATCAACCACTAAATGCAGACCAAGCCCCCGGTTTATGTTTTCTATGTAATTGTTATCAGTCAGTTTTGCTGTACGTCCCTTTGGTTTGCAGTGAATGCAGTTCTTCCTCAATTGCAAAGTGAGTTTCATTGGCCGGTTGAATCACTGGGTTATACTACGTCAGCTATTCAACTTGGTTTTATAATCGGTACATTAACGTTTGCCTTGCTCGGATTGTCCGACCGACTTTCACCTTCATTCTTGTTTTTTGTCAGCAGTTTATTGGCAGCTGCTGCAAATGCTATGGTTTTATTGGAGAGATCATCGATGGAACTTAACCTTATAAGCCGATGTGCAACCGGGTTTTTTCTGGCAGGTGTTTACCCGGTGGGGATGAAAATCGCTTCGGATTGGAACAAGGAAGGCCTTGGTCATTGGCTCGGTGCCCTGGTTGGTGCCCTGGTGTTGGGAACAGCATTTCCCCACGGATTGAAATTGATTCCGGGATTTGTAGAGCCCTATATTTTGATAGTTTCCGTTTCCGTATTGGCGGTGTCGGGTGGATTGGCGATGTGGCTTTTTGTTCAGGATGGACCTTTTCATAAAGCCGCATCCCGGTTTTCTTTTCAGGAAGTGCATGGAGTGTTTAGGTACAACACGTTTCGCGCAGCTGCATTTGGTTATTTCGGACACATGTGGGAGGTCTATGCATTTTGGGCCTTTGTTCCTGTTGTTCTATTGTTTTACCAGCAACAAACACCTGTTGAATTTTCCGCTTCGGGATGGTCTTTTGCTGTGATTGCTTCCGGTTTCCTGGGATGTTTGCTCGGTGGCAAATTGTCTTTAATCTATGGAAGTAAAACCATTGCTTCTATTGCCCTTGTTGCTTCTGCAATCTGCTGTTTGGTCTCGCCCTGGTTTTTTGAAATGCCGTTTCCGGTATTTATGTCATTGATGATGTTCTGGGGATTTATGGTGGTTGCCGATTCGCCCCAGTTCTCAGCACTGGTAGCAACCCATGCACCTTCTCATATTCGCGGTTCGGCTATTACTATGACAACCTGTATTGGTTTTGCCATTACCATTGTGAGTATTCAGCTTTTAAATTTTTCATTGCACCTGATTGCTACCCCATACTTATTACTTTTACTGGCCCCCGGCCCGGTACTGGGATTAATCTTTCTTCATCAACAAAAACTTTCTTCATGGATAAAATAATTGTTTATGGTTCATACGGTTATACCGGTACACTGATTGTGGATGAGTGCCGAAAGAAAAATTTGGATGTCATTCTTGCCGGGAGAAATGCCTCAGCCTTACACGAGCAAAGTAAGGTAAGCAACTATCCGTACGAAGTAGTTGACATCGATGATCACAGAGGATTAGTCAATCTTTTGCGGAAAGGAAAAGTAGTGATCCATTGCGGAGGACCTTTTCGGCATACCGCTAAAAAAATGGCTGATGCCTGCCTGGAAACAAGAACCCATTACACCGATATAACCGGGGAATATGAAGTATTCGAATTTTTGGCCGGATACGATGACAAAGGAAAGCAAGCGGGTATTACTCTGATACCCGGTACCGGTTTTGATGTTGTACCATCCGATTGCCTGGCGGTGCATTTAAAAAGCAGACTTCCATCCGCTACCCATCTCCAACTGGCTTTTACGATGTCGAAAGGAGGACTCTCGCGGGGAACCAAAAAAAGCATGACGGAAGGACTGGGCTTTGGCGGAAAAATCCGGAA
>JALOMY010000121.1 GCA_025455225.1 Cyclobacteriaceae bacterium
CAGCGCACCTCCAAAAGCAATAATGGCACCCTCCACCACAAAGATTCTACGGATAACGCCTTCGCTGGCACCCATGGCCGAGAGAACGGAGATGTCCTTCTTTTTATCCAGGGCCAGCATCATCAGGCTAAAGAAAATATTAATGGAACTGATGGCCAGCAATAATGAAAGCGCGAGAAACGTGAAAAGCTTTTCCATTTTGAGCAACCGGTATAAGTCCTTGTGTTGCTCTTCATGATTCAGTACAACGTATTGCTGACCGAGGACTTCCTGAAGCTGCTCTTCAACGTTGAATACATCTGCCCCGGGAGAAGTTTTTATTTCAAGAGACGTTCTCTTATTGCCATAATTCAATAACTCCTGCGCAAACGACAATGGAACAAGTACGTAGTTCTCATCAAAATTCTGAACGATGGAAAAGGCTGCTCCCGGTAAAATGTTTTTTCGGGAATACATGCGGGAAGGATCCAATGTACCGGATTTAACATTGTTAATGTAAAATACCTGCAGCGGGTAAAGGTCATCACCAACGGCTATGGATAATGTGTACTGCAAACCCCGGCCAACAATGGCATAGTTTACATCGCCTTCTTTCAGTTTCAAGGTACCGGCTACAATCTTATCATCAATGCGATGCTGGTCAATAAAGTTGTCGCTTACACCTTTAAGCGTTACTACCTGGTTAGCGTCCCGGTATCGTACATAGGCGTAATCTTCAATCACCTCGGTAACAAACGCAACACCCTGAACTGCTTCGAGCGAACGAATCATTGGCTCGTCTACTTCAAATGATTTTCCTTCAGCTGCTTCTATTTTGATCTCCGGATCAAACGAATTGTTAAGGGAATGAAGCAAGTCCTCCAATCCATTAAAGACGGATAAAACAATAATTAGGGCGGCAGCACTGAAGGCCACACCTACCAGGGCAAGAATGGAGATAATGTTAATGAAGTTCTTCTTCCTTTTGGAAAGGAGGTATCTGCGGGCGATAAAATACTCCAGTTTCAAGGTTCCATGTTGGGTTACAAACAATCTCCGGGAAATGGTTAATCCTTTGCCGGGGGTATGTTCAGGTTCCGGATAATCTCCTCGATCCGCTGTGCTTTTTCCTCAACTTCATCAATATAAAAAATCAGTTCCGGGATTATTCGGGCCTGATTTCTGATTTTGTCTCCCAAGGCTTTCCGGATCTCACCCTTCCGTGCATTGAGTTTATTCAAAACAGCCTGTTTATCCTTTTCCAGCATCATGCTGATAAAAATCTTGGCTACGCCCAGATCGGGGCTTACACGTACATCAGCCACAGTAACGAATGCATGGTCCAGAATTCCGCGCTTATCCCGTTGAAAAATTTCACTTATTTCTTTGTGGATTAATCGGGCAAATTTTTGCTGACGTGTTGTTCCGGCCATAAAGCAAATATGAAGGGTTAGGCTTCAAATACCAAAGATCGCCCAGATTTGTTCCCTGCATACGTTTCAATCCTTAAAAATCCTGTCTATTTTTCACGCTTAAGAATTACCCAAATTGCTCAGCTATTTTCGCATTAACGACCCTTACCGGCTGCTGGTCTTACTTGCCCTGCTCATCCTGATATGGTTGCCGATGTTTATCGATACGCCCCTGCTTACAATACCTGAAATTAAAAGTTTTGTTGTCGGTGAAAAGGTAAGTGAAGGCTTTGATTTATACAGCGAGTTAATTGATCCTACACCTCCGCTGGCTTCGTGGTTTTACGGTATTGCTGACTGGGTATTTGGCAGAAACATCACAGTAAGGCATATAATGTCGTTCATAATCCTGTTCATGCAAAGTGCCTTCCTGGGAATAGTTCTGATTTCTAAAAAAGCCTTTCCTGAGAATACCTATATTCCTTCCCTGATTTTTTCTTTGTTAACCCTGATTTCATTTGACATGCTTTCCTTAACAGCCGACCTGGCTGCATTTGGATTTCTTCTGCTCGCATTAAATACATTGCTTACCGAATTGGAATTCCGGTCTGATCATGACGAAACGGTTTTTAACCTGGGTTTATTCATAAGTTTCGCCTCCCTGCTGAATTTTTCCTATTCCCTGTATCTGCCGGGTTTTATTCTCATCCTGATCTTTTTTACCCGTAACATGCTGCGTAAATACTTACTTATGCTGATCGGCTTTCTTTTACCCCACCTTTTACTTGTTGTCATTTTTTACCTGAAGGGAGACGCTTCTGCTTTATGGCAACATTTTTATCGGCCCAATCTTTCCTTCCCGAACGAATCGCTCATTTCGATTAAATCCTTGTTTATCCTGGGAGCAATTCCCATGCTTTACCTGGTTATTTCCATTGTAATGCTGAATAGAAAAGCACATCTGACTAAATATCAATCGCAGGTTATGCAATCTATGTGGTTATGGATGTTCATCGCACTTATTCAGGTTTACTTTACTCCGGATTTCCGCCCGCAAAGTTTGCTTCCTCTGCTTCCTCCATTGTGTTTCTTCATTACGCATTTCCTGTTGCTGATCAGGCGAAAAAAATTCACCAACCTGAATGCCGTTATACTGATTGCCGGCATGACAACTATGCTATACCTGACCCGCTATGAAAAAATCAGTTCGGTTGACTTTAATGAATTGATTGCCGGGAAACCTTCCCTTTCTATTTCCAACAAACGGATTCTGGTACTTCAAGATGAACCGGAACTTTATGTAAGCAACTCTGCTTCACCTGCCTTTACAGACTGGAAATTGACCCAAGCCATATTCGACCATCCTGAGTATTACGAAAATATTTTACTGGTGAACCGGATAATCGCAAAAGATCAACCTGAACTAATCATTGACCCCGAGTACAGGTTTCAAAAATTCGTTGATCGTGTGCCAGAACTAAAAAAACAATACAAGCGAAATTCAGACGGAACCTGGAACCTTACCCGCAACTGATTTTATCAACTCGTTGCTTATGCCTTCCGCCTTCGAACGGTGTAAACAAAAATGCCTTTAAGATTTTTTCGGCTTCTTCATCGCTAACAAACCTTGCAGGGATGCATACAATGTTTGCATTATTGTGCAACCGGGCCAGCGTTGCAATCTCTTCTTTCCAGCATAAGGCCGCCCGGATTCCCTGATGCTTATTGGCCGTAATGGCTACTCCATTGGCACTGCCGCATAACAACAATCCCAATTCAGAATTACCGGATTCAACGGACTCTGCCACGGGGTGAGCAAAATCCGGGTAGTCGACCGACTCCAATGTGTGAGTGCCGAAATCATTGACTTCAAAACCATTATTCAAAAGCCATTGCTTAAGGCTTTCCTTTTGGTTGAACCCTGCATGATCACTGCCAATTGCTATTCGTTGCATATTAGGTATTGTATCGTTGTTCGGCTTCCCGTTCTTCTCTTTCCTGTCGTCTGATTACCATGGCAGAAATTAAAATACTGAATTCATATAAGATGAACAACGGAATAGCAATAACGGTTTGACTGAACGGATCGGGTGGTGTAATAATGGCGGCAATGATCAGGATAATTACAATGGCATGCCTGCGGTACTGGCGCATGAAGGTCGGAGTAATCATGCCGACCTTGGTAAGAAAATAAACTACAATGGGAAGTTGAAAAAGTAAGCCACTGCCAAATACCAATGTAATAACCGTTGATACATAAGAGGTAATATCAAACTCATTGGAAATCATATCACTGATCTTATAGCTGGCTAAAAAGTAAACAGCCAGTGGACTCATGATGAAATACCCGAAAGCCACACCGGTAAAAAAGAGAACGGATATAAAGAAAACAGCTCCCCGCGAATAGGACCTTTCCTTCTTCATCAAACCTGGTTTAATAAATCTCCAGATTTCCCAGACAACATAGGGAAATGCGGTTACAAAACCGATGAACAACGAAGAGGCAATGTGCATGGTAAACTGCCCCGTCATTTGCCGGCTTTGTATTTTAAACGGTATCTCGGTTACGCATAAGGTCTCTTCAGATCCAACCAGTTTACCCAATGAACACATCCAATCAAAAAAAATAAAGTCAGGTCGGGCAACTGCAAAAATGATGTTTGAAAATACCCACTTGGCATAAATAAAGGCAACAATAGTAAGGATCACTATTGCAAACAGCGACCGGATGATATGCCAGCGCAATTCCTCGAGATGATCGAGGAATGTCATTTCTTTCTCTTCCGCCATTCGTTATGTATACAAAGGAAACTTCTTCATGAAATTGTTCACTTTCTTCCTGACAGCTTTGAGATTCTCCGGGCTGTCGGGTGATTTTAAAACCTCATCAATCAGGTCGACCACCTTCAACACATCCTTTTCCTTTAATCCACGGGTGGTGATGGCGGGTGTACCGATTCGTATTCCCGAAGTTACCATGGGTGATTGTGTATCAAAAGGCACCATATTTTTATTGATGGTAATATCGGCCTGAATCAACGCTTCTTCTGCTTTCTTCCCGGTAAGATTCTTTGACCGAAGATCAATCAACATCAGATGATTGTCTGTTCCGTTTGAAATTATTTTATAACCCTTCCGGGTGAATGCATCGGCCATCACTTTGGCGTTCTTAACAACCTGCATTACATACTTAAAATAGTCGTCCGATAACGCCTCTTCAAAAGCTATTGCTTTAGCCGCGATAACATGTTCCAGAGGCCCGCCTTGTGTACCGGGAAAAACACCTGAATCAAGCACAGCCGATATTTTTCGAATCTCACCTTTGGGTGTTTTCAATCCCCAGGGATTATCAAAATTTTTACCGACCAGGATCATGCCTCCGCGTGGGCCGCGTAAGGTTTTATGAGTAGTTGTAGTTACTATATGACAATACTCCATCGGATCATTCAGCAATCCCCTCGCAATTAAACCGGCCGGATGTGCTATGTCTGCAAGCAGCAAAGCGCCAACTGCATCGGCCGCTTCGCGAAGTTTTTTATAGTCCCAGTCGCGGCTATAGGCGGATGCCCCGCAAATAATCAGTTTCGGTTTTTCGCGTTTAGCTATTTCAATGACTTTATCAAAATCGATTCGTCCGGTATGTTCTTCAACTCCGTAAAAGCTGGGTTGATACAATTTACCGGAGAAGTTCACCGGTGAGCCGTGTGTTAAATGTCCGCCATGTGAAAGATCAAAGCCAAGAATCTTATCCCCCGGCTTCAGGCATGCGAGCATTACTGCGGCATTGGCCTGGGCCCCTGAGTGCGGTTGTACGTTCGCCCAGTCTGCATTGAAAAGTTGCTTGGCGCGATCAATGGCCAGTTGTTCAATTTCATCTACTACCTCACAACCTCCATAATAGCGTTTTCCGGGCAGTCCTTCTGCATATTTGTTGGTTAGTACGGTTCCCATAGCCTTCATAACCTGGGGTGATGCAAAGTTTTCTGAAGCAATCAGTTCAATACCATTTTGCTGACGCTTCTTTTCTTTTTCAATCAGATCGAAAACAACTTTATCTCGCTTCATAGACGGAATGTAGGTAGTAAAAGAAGGCCAAAGATAAGTTTGAATTGACAAGTGCCAATAGTTACCGGATGATTAATTGAAGCTGACCGGAAGGGTTTACACCCTAAAAAATCGTGGATCAGGATTGAACCAAAGAAGATCCGGATTAAGACCTTAACCGGCACTTTAAAAAAATAATCAACGATTAATCACTTCCTTTCCAGCCCGGACCCCGAACAACACGACCCGGGCGGGCATTCGTGTGTTCTCCCTGATTCAGCACCTGTTTGCCATTAACAAAAACATGAACCATTCCAGTGCTGTATTGATGGGGTTTTTCAAATGTTGCATGGTCCTGAATTGAAGATGGATCAAAAATGGCGATGTCGGCAAAATATCCGGGTTTCAAAGTTCCTCGTTTTTGAATTTTCAGATTCGAAGCCGGCAGTGAAGTAAGTTTTCGAATAGCTTCCTCAAGGGGAATTATTTTTTCATCACGAACATATTTACCGAGCAACCGGGCAAAATTTCCATAGGCACGCGGATGAGTATTGCTCTTAAGGAACCAACCTTCCGTGGCCGGTGATTCCGCATCCGATCCGAAACTCATGTAAGGCAAAGTAATCTGACGTTTAACATTTTCTTCACTCATTAAAAAATAAACCGTGCCCACCCGCGTACTGTCAGCACAAACTAAATCCATGGCTGTTTCTTCGGGGCTTTTCCCAACCAGGCTGGCTACTTGCTGCAGCGTCTTGCCTGTAAATTGCTTTAATGAGTCGTTGGAAAAATCAACCAGCAATACATTATCTGCACTTCCAGCCAGCAGCAATAGATTTTCCCAGGATTCAGAAGGTTTATGCATTTCTTCCAATGCTTTCTTTCTCAGCTTGGGATCTTTCATTCTTCTTATCCATTCGTTGATGCCACCTTCCTGAAGCCAGGTTGGCATCGATGCATCAAGCCCAGTTGCCCCGGCCGTGTAGGTATACATGTCAGTAGTAATGTGCAAGCCTTCTTCATTGGCCTTGTTGATCAGGGAAATCACTGAATCCAATTTATTCCAGTTACGCTGTCCGCCTAGTTTAAGATGATATATTTCCGAAGGAATGCCGGCTTCACGCGCGATACGAATCGTTTCATTGATTGCTGAAAAAATATTATCGCCTTCGCTTCGCATATGCGTTATGTACATCCCTCCATATTGCGATGCCACTTTGCACAGCTCAATTAATTCTTCCGTTGATGAATAGCTTGCTGGAGCATAAATCAAAGAGGAGCCCACCCCCATTGCGCCTTCTTCCATGGCTTGCTTAACCAGGTCTTTCATACGATTAAGTTCCTGGTCATTGGGTAGCCGGTTGTCGTACCCCAGTTCATGAACCCGCACGGAAGTTGCGCCAACAAAGGATGCTATATTGGGGGAAATTCCTCTTCGCTCAAGGAATTCCAGGTACTGACCCAACGTGGTCCATTCTACCGAATATTCCAGGCCAGTCTTACGGATGTCTCTTTTTAACTTTTCCTTCATGGCATCGTTGAGCGGCCCCATTGAAAACCCTTCACCCATAACTTCCAGGGTTACACCCTGGCGAATGTCCGCCTGTGAATTTCCGTCAATAATCAATGACTCGGTGGCCCAACTAAGCATGTTGATGAATCCCGGAGATACGGCAAGGCCTGTAACATCAAGTTCAGTTTTTCCTTTCGCGTTTTTCAGATCACCGATTATCGCAATAGTATCCACCTGGATTGCCACGTCAGCAACATAGGGTGCCTGGCCTGAGCCATCGTAGATGGTTCCTCCGCGAAGGATAACATCATATTCCTGCTTTTTACAGGATGACAACAGTACAAGAGCGATCAGAAGGGGAGCAAAAATTTTCATAAGGTTGAATTACATGGTGAATCAATTTGAAAACGAAAAGGGTATCAATCAGGGTAAGCTTAATCAACTCTTAAATCATCGCGAAGCTCATTAATATCATCCGAAGTTTTTTTGAATCCTTTATCGAATAAGATATCACCACAGGTTTTAATAGCGATTTCAAGTCCTTCAACTAGGGTTCCCGTTCTGACATGCTCATTCAAATTTCGGACAACATTATCCCAAACTTTCTGTTCCACTACTTTACTGATTCCCCGGTCGCCCATTACAATCACTTCGTTTTCGAAAAGCGAAACGAAGATCATGATGCCGGTACGATGACGAGTATTAAATACTTCCTGCTCCAGGAAAGCACTGGATGCACGCTGACGTGTAGCATGATCCATATAGCTTTGTGAAATGAACAACCTGCGGATATCGTTTGAAACATAGGGAACCATCGATCCCAGTACCCCTAACAAAACAACAACCAGAAAAATCAACAACAAATCATCAATGGCCAGGTCGGGTACATAGCGGTTAAAAACTACCAGCAGCAAGAAAGTACTTAATGCACAT
>JALOMY010000122.1 GCA_025455225.1 Cyclobacteriaceae bacterium
GTAATCCGCTCACGTGCAACAATCGCAAAAAGTTGAATGACGGCTTTGAGGAGTTCTTCACTCATAGTGGCAGGTACGCAAAAAACTACTTTGCGGCTAAAAATAGATAATAAAAGGCAGAAAACAGCTTACCACACAATGCGGAAATAGGGATAATTCGAAAAGTCACTAATTTTTTCAGGAGCCTGTAATCAAATTAAAACTCACCCGACTAATGGGAAAACCCAAAAAATAACTATGAAATCAAAATTACTTCTTTCTGCCTTATTGCTCATGACGATAAGCCTGGTTAAGGCACAGACTGTTGATGAAATACTCGCCAACTATTTCAAGTCAGTCGGTTCGGTTGAAAAATGGAAAGCCCTGCAATCCATGAAAGCCAGTGGAAATATGAATATGCAAGGGATGGATTTTCCTTTTACGATGTATTCCAAACGTCCCAACAAAATGTATATGAACATTCAGGTTCAGGGTACTGAAATCGTACAGGCCTATGATGGAACGGATGTCTGGATGATCAATCCTTTTGCCGGTGGCAAAGACCCGGTTAAGATGACTCCGGATGAATCCAAAGAAATAACTGACCGGAATTTTGAAGATGAATTCATTGATTATAAAGCCAAAGGACATGAACTAACTCTTCAAGGTACGGAGGATGTTGAAGGCGTAAAATGCCATAAAATTCAAATGATCAAGAACAAGAATAACGATAAAGAAGACGTAACCGAAATTCATTACTTCGATTCTGAAAACTATGTGCCAATTATGGTGGTTTCTTATGCCCGCTCCGGCCCAATGAAAGGCACTGAAACCCGTACTTATTTGAGCGATTACCAGGAAGTGGAAGGATTTATGATACCTTTTTCCCTTGAAGTTAAGATTAACGGGCAGACGGTTCAAAAACTTTCCTATAAGGAGGTTAAGTTAAACGAAAACATGGAAGACAGCCTCTTTGCCTTTCCAACTAAGTAAATCCATTTGTTCTGACATTTTCGGCTGTCTGATTCATAACGTAGAAAGTCTTATGATCAGGCAGCCTTTTCATTTAAAATCCATTGTATGAAAAATGCTATTGTCATTGTCTTTTGCTTATTCATTGTTCAGGTAAATGCACAAACTGAACTATCCGGTAAAGCCATTTTGGGTGGTTTACGTGCTCGGTCAATAGGACCCGCTGTTATGAGCGGACGTATCAGTGATATTGAAGTTGTGAAGTCGAAGCCAGAAATCATTTATGTTGGTACTGCAGGTGGAGGCGTCTGGAAATCGGTTAGTGGAGGCACAACCTTTAGGCCCGTTTTTGATGATTATGCGCAATCCATCGGGAAAGTAACGGTTGACCCGAATAACCCTGAAACGGTTTGGGTTGGTACCGGTGAACCCTGGGTTCGTAACAGTGTTGGTGTTGGTAATGGTTTATATAAATCAACCAACGGTGGTACTTCCTGGGAATTCGTGGGACTTAAAGACAGCGAGCACATCAGTGACATTATTGTACATCCAAAGGATGGAAATATTGTTTATGTAGGTGTGCAGGGCCATCTCTGGAATTCCAACGAAGAGCGGGGTGTATTTAAAACAACGGATGGCGGCAAAACCTGGAACAAGATCTTATACATCGATGAGAATACCGGCTGTGCCGATATGGATATCGATCCCTCCAATCCGGAAGTTCTTTATGCTGCCATGTGGAGCCACAGACGATACCCTGACTTTTTCGACTCCGGTTTTACTGGTACCAGCGGCCTCTTTAAAAGTACCGATGGAGGTAAAACCTGGAATAAGATTCATAATGGTTTACCAACAGCCAAATTAGGACGGGTAGGGATAGGTGTTGCCCCTTCCAACTCTTCCGTTATTTACGCCAGTATTGAAGCAGAAGGCAATTCCAATAAGGGGTTGTACAAATCAACCGATGCAGGTGCCTCCTGGAAAAAGATCAACAGCGACTTTAGTAATACTGTTCGGCCATTTTATTTCTCGCGCATTACGGTCGATCCATCGAATGAAAACAATCTGATTAAATGCGCCTATATTCCCATTATCAGCACAGATGGAGGAAATAAATTCCGGTCTATGGGAAGTCCTCATGCCGATCTTCATGCTGCCTGGATTGATCCCAGAAACTCGAATCATATCCTGCTCGGTACCGATGGTGGTGTTTACGAGTCATTTGACCAGGGGTATTCATTCAGGATGTGGCCTAATCTTCCTGTTGGCCAGTTTTATCACGTCACTACCGATAATGAAATCCCCTACAACGTCTATGGCGGTCTGCAGGATAATGGAACCTGGTATGGGCCTTCACGTCAAGCCGGAGGGATTACCAATCACGACTGGATGCTTTCGTACTATGGTGACGGATTTTACTCCCATCGGCATCCTTCTGATCCGGATGTTATATATGCTGAATACCAGGGAGGCAATTCCGTTCGCTTTAATAAGAAAACAGGTGTTTCCAAAAGTATAAAACCAATGCCAGAAAAAGGCGATCCGAAACTGCGCTTTAACTGGAACACTCCACTGGTTCAAAGTCCGAATAAGCCGGACCGGATTTACACAAGCTCGCAATTCCTGTATCGGTCAGATGACCGGGGTGATACCTGGAAAAAAATCTCACCGGACCTAACTACCAACGACCCGAAAAGGCAGAGACAAAATTTATCCGGAGGCGTATCCATCGACAATTCATCCGCTGAAAACAATGCCACCATTTACGCTGTTGCCGAGTCGCCATTGGACGAAAACATAGTCTGGGTTGGAACTGACGATGGTTATGTTCAATATACAGACAATCAAGGTGTTAATTGGAATAACGTAACTAAAAATATAACCGGATTACCCATTGGAAACTGGTGTTCCTACATTGAACCGGGGCATTTCAACAAGAATGTGGCTTATGTAACATTCGATAATCACCGGAATGGGGATATGAAAACCTATATCTATAAAACTACCGATATGGGTAAAACCTGGACTTCGCTGGCTACCCCTGAACTGGAGGGTCATGCTTATGTTATACGGGAAGATCTGAAGAATCCGGATATCCTCTTCCTGGGTACTGAATTCGGATTATACATATCGATTAATGGCGGGAAAAACTGGAATCGATTTGAGAATAATTTTCCGCGGGTCCCCGTTCATGATCTTACCATTCACCCCAGGGAACATGACCTAGTAATCGCCACACACGGCCGGGGCATTTACATCATTGATGATATATCACCATTGCGTCAGCTTTCAGCTGATGTGTTGGCTTCAACGATTCACTTCTTTGATATCCGGCCTACCGTTCTTCGCGATCCAGGTGCCAGCGGCCGTAATCCTTCCCCGGGTGATGATGCGTTCTACGGAGAAAATCCCAATACCAGGGCCAAGATTGTATACTTCATGAATAAGCGCCATACGTTTGGTAAGATGAGCATTGAAGTCTATGATCAGCAGGATAAACTGGTACGCGAACTCCCGGCCGGCAAGAGTGCGGGCATCAATGTTGTTGAAATGGTAACGAATTACGATCGTCCGCGCATCCCTCCTTCAGATACACGAGAATCAATAGGCGGATCACTTGTTGGACCCAACTTGCCGGCAGGAACCTATAAAGTAAAAGTGATCAAAGGTAAAGAAGAGTTTAATTCAAGCTTTACACTTGCGTATCCGGATGACTCACCCTACACAGCAGAAGACCGGAAAATAAAGCACGATGCCACTATGCAATTATTTAATCTCTGCGAAGAGCTCGCTTACATTTACGATGCACAGGTAGATCTTTTAAAACAGGGTTCATCCATAAAGGAGGCCAATCCGAAACTGGCAAAAACATTATCTCCCTGGCTAACCGATATAGAAAAACAAAACAACCTGATTGCCTTTAAGGGTGGTGATTTTTATGTTGCCACCGAAGAACGATTAACAGAACGGGTTGCAGAACTCTTCGGGTCGGTCAACAGTTATCCCGGTAGGCCAGGCAATTCACAATTGCAACGCATCGAAACATTAAAGGATGAAATTAACCAGGTCAGGCTGAAGTTTGAAGAATTAAGTAAAGCCAGGCTGGATAAAATCAATTCAGCATTGGCAAAATCAAAAATAAATGCCATTAAGGTGAAGAGCGTAGAAGAATTCAGGAATTCTCCTGCCGGAGGAAACTCAGGAGGAACTCAATTGATTGAATTACTTCAATACCTGTTTTTAACGATCCGGTAAAAATGACAGTTAAAAAATTAAAAGAGCGGGGTTTCTCCCGCTCTTTCTTTTATCCTCTTATCCGATTTTTGATACAATAAGATCGGTCAACACCAGCAACCCTTCACGAAGGTATTCATCATCCAGGTTGAGGCCATTGGTAATAGGCTTACCTTCTTTATCCAGTTTTGTATTTCCCGGAGATGCGCTTTCATTTCGCTTGCGTTCAGCAGCTTCGATCTCCTCTGATTATAATTCTTTCGTGCTTCTTCGGTTTGTTCAACAAACAGCAACAATGACGGATCGGATTTTAACCGGGCTTCGTACGAACTCTTGAGATTACGAAGAGTCGTTTCTGTAATAAGCGGTGTCTTTTGATACAGCGTACCTTTAATTTCATCCCAGGGCAATGCCCCCGGGTTTGAACTTTCACCAAACTGCTCAGGATCCAGGGCTGTTGGCAACAGTATATCCGGTGTAACACCTTTATTCTGGGTGCTGCTGCCAGTAACACGATAAAATTTCTGAATCGTCAGTTTAAGAGAACCAGCCGGATTATCCTTGTCCATAAGGTACCTGTCAAGATCAACCATGGTTTGAACAGTTCCTTTGCCATACGTTGATTCTCCAACCACTACCCCACGATTGTAATCCTGTATAGCCCCTGCAAAGATTTCAGAGGCCGAAGCGCTAAACCGGTTGATCAGAACTACCATTGGACCGTTATAAATCAAGGCGGGATCTTCATCATTCAGCACTTCTGTTTTTCTGAATGAACTTTTTACCTGTACAACAGGTCCGTTCTTAATAAATAATCCGGTCAGGTCAATGGCTTCTTTCAGCGAACCGCCACCATTATTGCGAAGATCGATTACCAGGCCATCGATACCTTCAGCCTGCATGGCTTTGATGTGTTTTTTTACATCGGCTGATGTAGAATTATAGTTGGGGTCACCTTTTTGGTATGCCTCCCAATCCATATAGAAACTTGGAAGTGTAATAACACCGAGTTTAACATTTTTTCCATCACGGTTATATTCAATAACCTTGCGCTTAGCGGTAAGGTCTTCCAGTTTAATTTTATCCCTGATCAGGGTAATTACTACCGGAGGTCCGTTAACGCCTGTTTCAGCCGGTAATACATTAAGGCGTACACTGGTTCCTTTAGGTCCTTTTATCAGTTTAACGACTTCATCCAGGCGCCAACCGATTACATCAATCATCTCGCCTTCCATTCCCTGGGCAACGCCAATTATGCGGTCGTTTGCATGCAGTAACTTACTTTTTTCGGCCGGTCCTCCCGGAAGTATTTCTGCAATCTTAGTGTAATCATTATCGGATTGAAGCCGGGCTCCAATACCTTCAAAAGACTGACTCATGTTTTGCTTAAAAACATCAGCGGTTCTGGGAGAGAAATAATTGGTATGGGGATCATAAACTTCGGCAATGGTATTCAGATAGGTTCCGAATATATCTTCACCGTTAGTCTGGCTCATGGATTTGATAAAGCGTTCGTAACGCTTTTGCAACGCATCAACAATTTCTTCGTGGCTTTTACCGGTAAGTTTTAAACTTAATGCCTGGCTCTTAATGATCTTTTCCCAGATAACATTTAATTCAGCTTCGCTGGAAGCCCAGGGTTCCTTATCACGATCGGTTTCGTAATAATCTTCATTAGAATAATCATACTCTTTTGTAACCAGGTTCTTGACAACATATTGCATGCGCTGATTAAACCGTGTTTCGAATACTTTATAGATTTCAAATGCAGGATCAACCTGTTCATTTTTTACAAGATCATCCAATTTGAATCTGTACTTCTCAAAAGAGGCGATATCGGATTTTAAAAAATAGGTCTTGCTGTTATCCAGGCTTTGAATGTAATTGTTTAGCACCACGGAGGACAGTGAATCGGAGAACGGCATTTTCCGGTAATGATTCGATTCAAGGATGGATACTACAATTTTAGCCTGTTTTCCATAAGCTGGTTTGTTCTGCAAAAGCGTATCGGGAACGGATGAAGCAATTCCCGCCACAGAAACCAGCACCCCTAAAAACAACAACACAAAACGTTTCATCATAAATAAATGGTTAATTATTCCTGAATCTAATAACGGTCAAGACAAGCAAATGATGTGCTAGGCCGCAAAAAGTATTATTCCGAGTCGAATTCCGATAAAAATTTCCGCGCCTGGTCCATATTCTGGAATTCATAGTGTTTCCGGTCGCCAGAAATGGTATGAATCTCCATCTTAACCAGGTCAATGTCTTTGTTCCGCTTGAATTTGAACTTCTCTTTTTTATAATCGTCTGCTTCTTTGGTTGAAATTTTGAAGGATGTAGCCCGTACTGATTTGCAATAGCTGCACTCATAATACTTCACCAACTCGCCCGGATTCTTGCCTTCGGGTTGCTTTACTACTTCTTCTCGCACAATCCGCATGGTGTAGAATCCGCAGCTGTTGCACTGCAAGGCCTGAAGCCTTCCTTCATACTTTTCGATCTTAACATCCCCACTTTTTTCATCAATCCATACATCATAATCTATGGAGAACACATTTTCTTCGGCAAGCATTCCCTCATCCAGATGAACATCTTCTTCTTCTTCACTTAACAGGCGCATCGGGCCACCAGTTTTTGGATTTATCCGGGGTGCATATCTTAATTTTTTAAGCTTCTTATCCAGCCGTGAAGGATAGTAATATTCAAGCACCAGGTAAGAAATGTACCCGATTAACGTACCACCGGCAATAGACATGAAAAGTCTTACAAAAAACCACACTCCCATTTCATGTACGGACCCCATGCCGTACATATTGACACCGAACATGGCAGCTAATCCGAAACAGCCCGTAGCAATCTTATAATTACGGATTTCATATTTGTTCAGGTAATCGTACCGCAGATGATAATCCTTTATCGAAGAAGCTTTAATTTTATGGTATAAGTACACCATAATTCCAAGAATGATCATGACGACCACCCCTACCATCATAACATTATGCCAGGCCACCAGGAAGGGACTGGGCTCAGTAATAGGTTCCATATTTGTGCTCTAAAAAATTAAATTTTTAACTGTTAAAGATACTCAATCTCGCATAAAACGCTTCACATAAACACGGTCACATGAAAAGAACCTTTTTTAGATTACTCGCCAGAATTAATCGTCTTGTACTTCCCCGGTTCAGTAAAAAGGAATTGACCAAACTTAAAAAGTGGGAACAGGCCCTTGTTGCCTACCGGTACTGGGTCACCATCAATGCATTGGATTAAAATCTAAATAAGCATTATTAATATATTGATTATCTGGATTTTATCAATAATAAGTTAATTCTTTACTTCCTAAATAATTGATTGAGAGAAAGAATATGTCCAGTTAGTGCACCTGATCTAATCGTGAAATAATACATCCCAGTAGTTGATATTTAAACCAAAATCGAAGCTATTTTGTGCAATATTGCACAAATTTACTTCGAGGTATGCGGTATGTTCCATCACCAGTTCCTGTTTCAGCCACTTGCGTTTACCGAGCCCAGGCGAATAAATCAGGACGGATGCAATACCATAAAATCATTCCAGGCCGATCTAAATTGCGCATCAGTCGTAATGAGTTTATAAAAGCTTACAACGAGGCAACAATCCTGGCGTTGCAACCCATGCAGATCAAAGGCAGCGAAATCGATTTTCAGATTGAATTTTATACCTGATTTAGGATGCGTTCCAGATTGGCGGGCGAATATCCAACCGATTTAATTGTCTTATTATCCGATTTGCGATACACCAGCCATTTACCCCCCTCCTGTTCATAATAGCATTCGGTACCGTCTTTCGCTCTGTAATGCTCAACGGTTTTTCGGGCTTCATCTTCGGTATTACAGGCCTTACTCATATTTGAACGCTGTACTTCTTCAAACAAAGCCTTGAACTTCTCACCTAAACCAAATTCCAGGATAGCACCCGAGAGCACATATTGAATATCGCAAAGTGCATCAGCAACACCAACGATGTCCTTTTCCAGGATAGCCACCTCGAGTTCTTTCAATTCTTCACTGAGCAAAGCAACCCGAAGCCGGCACCGGTCTTCCGGGGGAATTGCCGGGGAAGGTAATACAGGGTGTTTAAATGTTCGGTGAAATTCAGCAACCAGGTTTAATGCATCGGGTTGATTCATAATGGTGGATTTTGGCCTTGAATAAATAAATAATGACCGAGATTATCAAAATTGACGTATTTTTGAACAAAATGATCATTCGGAATCCATATTTCATACGCTTGATTACCGTAGTAACCGGTATCGTGTTTCTAAACATGAGCTTTATATTATGGGAAATCAGCGAATCGAATCTTGATAATCAGAATAATGCCGTTGTAGAATATTGGGTAGAGTTTCTAACAGGGTCTGAATACGAGGAAGATAAAGACTCAGGCGGTGAATCCTCTCCGGAAACTCATTATGATCTCAAATATTTTAATCATTTTACTAACCTTGATCATAAGAATGTTGCCTTCCGGTCAACCTGGATGAAGTTCGCTCAATCATTCACAACACTTTCTTCATACCACGAAGTCTTCTCCCCTCCTCCAGAAAATCAGAAATAAACCCATGACATCAGTGGGTTGGGCCTTACACCAACAGGTGTTCAAGAATCTATTTTCTGAGAATTAATTTCACATCTATTCATGTTCATCAGGCGATTAATACCTGATATTACCGCAGGACTTACAGTTAGCTTTGCTGCCATTTCATTGGGAGCAGCATTCGGGGTTATGTCCGGACGGGGTGCGTTTGCCGGAATGATCAGTGCGGCAGTAATTCCCATCGTTACCTCATTATTCGGAGGTACTCGTATTCAGGCATCTGGGCCAACCGCACCAATGACAGCCATTTCTGCTCTCACAATTGCTTTTGCTTACGATCAGTTTCCAGTAAAAGACTTAGCTGAACAATTTATCACCCTGGTCTTTATCATCAATGCGCTTATCCTGATCATAGGAGGCTTCGCCCAGATTAGCCGGTTAATCAGCCTGGTACCGAATGTTATCATTCTTGGTTTCATGAATGGGATTGGCGTTTTGATCTGGTATGATCAGTTAATTAAGGTATTAGCCCTTAAAGGAAATCAACCCATGCAAGGGGGTGTATTGTTAAACCTGGCTCTTGCCCTTTCAACCTTCCTGATGATTTACCTGATCAACAAGCTGGTCAGGCAAATTCCGTTGAGACCCTCGATTCGATCCTTAATCTCCGGGGTCTTATTCAGCATTCTTATTATCACAGTTCTAATCCAGGTGTTTAAGATTCAGGTCGAGGGTGTACAATTAGGAACGACCAGTGCATCATTCAATGAGTTTTTCGGGATGATAGCCAATTATTGGCCCGCGGAAATAATTCGGGGCGAATACATTATGATGGCACTTCCCTTTTCAATACAACTTGCACTGTTGGCCTACCTGGATTCATTGCTGACCGCATTGGTAATGGATAAAATGACACATGAAAAATCAAATTTGAATAAAGAACTTATTGCACAAGGTTTGGGTAACGGACTAGCAGCTGTTGTGCAAGGGATACCGGGTGCACAGGCAACCATACGCTCTGTATTACTTATAAAAGAAGGCGCGCAGTCAAGGATTGCAGGCGTCTTATTAGGATTTTTCGCTTTAATCAGCCTATTGCTGTTAAAAGACTGGTTGGCATTGGTTCCTGCAGCAGTCTTTATTGGAGTATTATGGAAGGCCGGCCTGGACGTAAGCGATAAGGAATTTCCTAAACTCTATCTGGCTAACCGATGGTACACTTCGCCTGAGCGTAACGTTCAATTGGCACTGATCGTCTTCACTACATTAATAACGGTGCTGGTTGATTTAAACATTGCAGTATTATCAGGAACCGCCTTATTCTATATCGGTAAGTTTTTCTGGGAAAAAGTTACGGATGTAGAGCACGATTTTCAAAATGTAACAACACAAAAAGAAGCCTTAGCAGAAGGATAAAACAACACTATGGAAGCTTATAAACAATTATTGGAAGGAAATAAACAGTGGGTGAAAGAAATGCTTGACCGCGATCCGGAGTTTTTTGACAAACTGGCAAAAGGGCAACAACCCCAGGTACTTTGGATAGGTTGCTCCGACAGCCGTGTTCCGGCCAATGAAATTACCCGTACTCTGCCCGGTGAGGTCTTTGTACACCGCAACATCGCCAACATGGTTGTTCATACCGATATGAACATGTTAAGCGTACTCGACTATGCTGTAAATGTATTGCACGTACGCCATGTGATCGTTTGCGGTCATTATGGATGCGGTGGTGTAAAAGCTGCCATGAGCGGTCAGCAATTCGGATTGATCGATAACTGGCTCAGGAACATTAAGGATGTATACCGCCTCCATGCAAAAGAACTTGATTCCATCGTTGATGAAGAAGCCAGGTTTAATCGCTTAGTCGAAATAAATGTAGTTGAACAGGTATTCGATTTAACCAAAACCTCCATTATTCAGAACGCCTGGAGGTCACGCCAGGAACCTTTTGTTCACGGTTGGGTATACAGTCTTCAAACCGGCATAATTAAAGATCTGAATGTAAGTTTCGGAAGTGATTCCAAATTGCCAAACATTTACACAATGGATGCCAGTATTGTTCCAATAGGCTGACAAACTATTGCATTAATCACAAAGGGTTGTATCAGCAGGTACAACCCTTTTTTATCTTCTGCTTGTGGAATAATCAAATCTGATTTTTTTACCTGCTGTGCCTGAAGTATAGGTTATTGACACTCTTCCTATATTTGCACCTTTGAAAACCATGAAGAAGAATTTCGTAGAAGAATTACGCTGGCGCGGCATGATCCACGATGCCATGCCGGGCACGGAGGAGCAACTCAATAAAGAAATTACCAGCGGTTACATTGGATTTGATCCGACCGCAGACTCATTGCATATCGGGAATCTGGTACAGATCATGACCCTGGTTCATTTTCAACAGTGCGGACATAAACCGTTTGCACTCGTAGGAGGCGCAACCGGTATGGTAGGTGATCCTTCCGGGAAATCAGCTGAACGTAATCTGCTGTCGGAAGAGATATTGCGTCATAACCAGGCTTGTGTTAAAGTCCAGTTAGAAAAATTTCTTGACTTTGGCAGCGGGGCAAACTCAGCTGAATTAGTGAATAACTATGACTGGTTCAAAGATTTTAAATTCCTTGATTTCATCCGCGATGTCGGCAAACACATCACCATCAATTATATGATGGCCAAAGATTCAGTTAAGAACAGGCTTGAATCCGGATTATCATTTACCGAGTTCTCTTACCAACTGGTTCAGGGATATGATTTTTATTATCTCTTCACGCATAAAAATTGCAAACTCCAGATGGGCGGATCCGATCAATGGGGAAACATCGTGACCGGTACTGAATTAATCAGACGAAAGATTAATGGGGACGCCTACGCCCTTACTACTCCACTGATTAAGAAAGCAGACGGTACCAAGTTTGGTAAAACCGAACAGGGTAATGTTTGGCTGGATGCAAAGCGTACTTCACCCTATGCCTTCTATCAATACTGGCTCAATGCCTCCGATGAAGATGCTGCCAATTTTATTAAAATCTTCACATTGAAGAACAAAGAAGAGATCGATACGCTAGTAAGCGAACATGCACAAGCTCCTCATCTCCGAAAACTTCAACAAACGCTGGCACAGGACATCACCATACGGGTTCATTCCGAATCAGAGTACAACCGTGCTGTTAAAGCCTCCGGAATTCTTTTTGGAAATGCAGCCACGGAAGAACTTGAATCGTTGGATGAATCTTTATTGCTAAATGTACTCGAAGGTGTACCCAAAGCAACCATCAGTAAAAGTACCTGGGAAAACAATCCATCAGTTACCGAGTTATTATCAGAAACTACAGCAGGCCTTATTTTTTCGTCAAAAGGAGAAGCCCGTAAAATGATACAGGGTGGTGGTGTAAGTATAAATAAAAT
>JALOMY010000123.1 GCA_025455225.1 Cyclobacteriaceae bacterium
TCCGGAATATTGTGCTTGCGAAGAATCTCCTGCATCTGGGGTAACCAGCGATTGGCCCGTTTCATCAAAAAGAGTGTATTGCTGTGCAGATAGACGTTAATCTGTAACTCACGGTCAAGCCGTTCAAGAACATCAGGTATTTCAAGAGGAACCGACTCACCGGCAAAACTCAGATCCGATGGTAAGTCATATGAAATCGCAGTAAAGGGAGGAACCGAACCATTCCATTCGGACGGAACCAGTGTGCCATCCTGCATCCTTTTTGACTGATCGCTTTCTGCCAAAAGCTGCTTCATGCGATCGTTGGAGTACCGCACATAACCCAGCACAATGATCAACGCCAGTATAGAAATCAGTAAAGGAAAGTTACGCTCGATCATAATCCTCAATCAACCCATTCCATTCTCTTCCGATAAATACGATACTTTATTATGTTCTTTCAGAAATTCGGAGCCAGTAAATATTTCGAATAGAAATCATCAATCACTTTAACGGCATCTTCCGGTGTATCGACCAGGTTAAACAAATCCAGATCTTCCTCGCTGATCATGCCTTCTTCAATCAGTACGTCCTTCACCCATTTCAACCAGCCCTGCCAGAATTTTTTGCCAACCATCACAATCGGGAAACGGCCTATCTTCTTGGTTTGAATCAATGTTAACGCTTCCGTTAGCTCATCCAGCGTTCCAAATCCGCCAGGCATTACAATAAATCCCTGCGAATATTTTACAAACATCACTTTTCGTACGAAGAAATAATCGAATGTGATGAGTTTATCCGGATCGATGTAAATATTTCCCTTTTGTTCGAAAGGAAGAAAAATATTCAGACCAACGGACTTACCGCCTGCCCGGTGTGCACCCTTATTGCCGGCCTCCATAATGCCCGGACCCCCACCGGTAATTACACCATAACCGTGTTGTACCAGGTGATACGCAATATCTTCGGCTGTTTTATAATAAGCATGACTTGGGCGTGTGCGGGCTGAACCGAAAATGGTAACACAGGGGCCAATCTTGGCAAGCTTTTCCATTCCTTCAACAAACTCGCTCATCACCTTAAAGATCATCCAGCTGTTGGCACCTTTGATCTCAGCCCAATCCTTGTCTTTAAAGGCCTTTCGGATGCGATGTTCTTCTTCAATGGCTTGTTGAATTAAATCGGCATCCGATTTTTTATTGTTGCTTTTAGAATGGTCTTTCTTCTTTGTTTTCATCGTGCATATCTGTAAACCCGAAATATACGAGTATACGGATTAATTGATGATTGTAATCAACCCGGGCGGGCCAGCAAATTGCGAACAGCCTCCGGAAGATGAGGATATTTAAATGTAAATCCTGCTTTTACAATTTTATCAGCCGACACTTTGTTTCCATTCAATACCAGGTTGGCCATTTCGCCCAGCATTATTCTCATTACAAAAGCAGGAATATTCGGCAGGAGTAAGGGTCGCCTGAGAACATTGGCGATGCATCTTGTAAGCTCCCGGTTGCTGACGTAGTGCGGTGTAACACCATTGTAAGCTCCTTTTATTGAATCATTTTCAAGTGCAAAAATAAACAATGCACATAAATCATCCAGATGAATCCAGCTGATTGCCTGATCACCGCTTCCCAGAGGTGCACCTGCAAACAATCGAACTGGTTTAGCAATCTCTTTCAAGGCTCCACCCTTTTCGCTCAACACAATGCCCACTCTTATTTTTACTGTGCGGATATTCAGATTTTCAATCATGTCAACTTCGGCCTCCCATTTTCTGACTACCTCCGCTAAAAAATCACGACCACTTTCGTCTTCCTCGGTATATACTTTTTCAGCTTTTTCAAATCCATAATACCCAATGGCTGAAGCAGAGATAAACGACTTTACCTGGTTAGGCTTATTTTTCAATGTATGATAAAGCAATGCAGTTGAATGGGTACGGCTCTCCAGGATCTCCCGTTTCCGTTTTTCGGTCCAGGGTTCATCAGCTATGCCTGCACCGGCTAGGTGTATAATGGAATCCACCGCTTCCAACGCACCTTCTTCAATGTAGTTGCTGGCAATATCCCACACAAAAGCCGGAACATTTCCTTGTCGTTTCTTCCGACCCAGATGACGCACCAAATAACCCTTTTGAACAAGAAGTTCCGTTAATCGGGAGCCAATCAAACCCGTGGCACCGGTAATCAGTATGGTTTTTGGAATCAATTTTGTTGGATTAGTTTTACACTATTAACAATCTGTAACATGAATATGCTTAAAAAGTTTACCCAATACCTGATCGTTGTTCTGGCCTTGCCTGTTCTGGCGCAATCAGTAAAAGTAAACAAAGAAGCCTCGATGATAAAAGGCGACAAGGCCGATGGATATGCTGTTGAACTTGAAGGTACCAGCGAGGAAGTAACCAGCGCCCTTAATAAATACATGAAATCATTTGCCAAACTGAAGCTTGGGGCCAACCCCATGACTACGAGTGAAGCGGTTATCAATGGAACTTCATATAAAAGTCCGGTGTATGGAATGGTGAAAGAAAAAGGCCAAGGTGCTGAAGCCTGGATGGGAATAAAATCTGGCGAATGGACCAGTGAAGAAGATGCAGAAAAAGTGTTGAAGCAGTTGGACCGGATGATGTATGATTTCGGAGTTAAGTATTACCGCGATAAAATCCAGGTACAGATTGATGAATCAACCCGTGCGTTACAAGCTGTGGAAAGACAACAACAGCGACTGGTTACTGAGAACAAGAATCTCAATCTGAAAATGGAGAATAACCAAAAAGAAAAAATACAACTCGAAAAATCACTGGAGACTAATAAGCTCGAGAATCAGAATCTTCTGTTAAAAATTGAACAGAACAAAAAAAGCCAGGATTCTGTTGGGGTAGCTGCTGACCAGATTAAAAAAGTGGTCGAAATGCATAAAGAAAGACAGAAGAAAGTTAATTAATGCGATTGCTTTTTAGTTAGCGAATCCCGGTCCCGGCTTTCATAAACCATTTCTTCAACAGAACCGTATTGTTTTGATTTCCAGATGCGGTCTTTCTTATCAAAGTATACATTTTCATCCGGAAACTCGATGTAATTGAATCCGGCAGTAGCAGCGTAATAGGGTGTTAAATCTTTTCCATTAACCATCAGGTCGAACAGGTACCGGCTTCTCTCCAGCATATCAGCTTTTGGCAATTTCCAGGTACGAAATACTTCTTCATAATCAACCAGCTGGCGATTTTCATCGAACCGCATGCGGCCGCCTGTGGCAACCCATTTCTCCTGAATGCTCGGAGCAATCCGGGAGATAAGAAAAAAATGTTCGCCTTGTTTATCAATGAAGTAAGCGATCAGTTCATGCTGATCAACCTGTTCCTCATAATGTGTATCATAAACGGAATCGAATTTTACGGTGTCAACAACTCTTCTTGGTGCCTTGCCTGCATACCGTACTATGGTCTTTTTGATTTGCTGCAATTCATCAACTGATAAGTAGCGATCCGGAGAATAATCTGCTTTCTCCTTCTTGCAGGAGGTAAAAAAAATCAATAGAAATAAAATTGTCAGAATGGAGAACCGCATGATGATCATTAAAAAATGCTTGTACAAAGGTAAAAAAGAAGACCCGCCTGTTGGCGAGTCTTCCCATGAATTTATGTTCGTTAATTAGTGATTAATAGACTTTTGAAATCGGTCTGAATTCAGCCCAACCATCAGTCCAGTCTGAAGTTGTATCAAATGCACCACGATACGTTGTAGTGGTAAAGAAACCTCCTCCAAGCTTCGGATTTGTAAAGTCTGCACCGGCTGCCAGTGTTGCCGTGCCACTGCTTAAGGTAAAATCAGGGTTGGTAGGATACGTAGCAATTTGATAACGGGCAAAGAAGTTATCGATGCGCAAGCCAAGGTCAGTGTAGAACTGAGTTTGGTTGGCGTCATTGGCTGGGATTGCCACCGCAGTATTATCAGTCTCCCAATACGCTTGAACTGCTGCAACATCAACACCGCTTCCAGCTGCATAACGCGTGGCTGTTGGGGCAATTAATACGTTCTTTGACAACACACCTGTTCCACCCTGATACTGGGCGAGGACGGAGGCCTGGTTGAAACGAAGACCGGTAGGGAAACCTCCGATTACGGAGTTGAATATTGAAACAGCTGTTCTTCTGCGTAAGTCCATGGAGTGAACATTATTAGCTGATATGGAACGACCGGTACGATCAACAGGGCCATAAACTGTAACGTTTGAGAATGTTCCGGTTGTGTAAGTGCCTGCCCCGGTATCGGTATCCTGCGGACCATTATCACATTCGAAGGCATTTGACTGAGACTGGTCAGCATAGAACGGGTTGCGTACCGCTAATGCAAACTGAACTTTACCACTGTATCCGTAATCCACATCAAAATCATCATCCCATGTTGAGAGAGAAATCAGATACTTGCCGTTAACGGTTCCGCCAAACCACTCAAAGCCATCATCACCACCAAACGATACCTGAACGTTTTCAAATGTTGTTCCGCTTCCAATACCACCCAGGGTGATTGAGTTGGTTTCGTTATTGGGCGATAGTTCAATACCGGCATATTCTACGCGTAAGTAGGTAATGGTACCTGAACTCTCAGCATCATTGGTTCGTACATTGGAACCAAAATATTTCGGAGGATCAATTCCTTCAATGTTTGGAGATTGACCGGCTGCGTTCTGATCACTTACGTTCTGATTGGTGAAGGCTCTTCCGAGAAGAACCAATCCTCCCCAGTCTCCTTTATCGCGCTCATTAATATTTTGAGCGGAGGTCATCACCACAGGCGCATTGACAGTTCCGTTAACATTAAGAATTCCGCCTTTTTCTACAACGAGTGTACCCTTCGTTGCCTTATCACCAAGAATTACCGTACCTGCGGGAATGGTAAGGGTTACACCAGCAGGCACAAAGGTTTGGCCTTTGATGATGTAGCGCTTCAGAGGATCCAGGGTTTGGGTTGTTAAATTACCCGGACCGATTTGAATCACAGGATCATTTACCTGCACTGAAACGTTGGCTATCTGAGAAGAGAGATTTTTACTGTCGGTAGCCTGAAGTGTAATTACAACAGTTGAACCGATTACGGCATTGGCCGGGATAGTATAATCAATGGTTTGGGTGGAAGAAGTCTGGCCACCGAGATCAATGGAAGCAATACTTGTCGCTCCAACGAATGCATTTAATTGTTCTCCACCGTTCGGAGCAGTAACCGTTACTTCAAAGCTGATTTCATCACCAGGTAATGCTGAAGTAGGTGCTCCTGCAACTGAAAGTGTTGGTGCTGGTTTAATTTCTTCTTCATCATCACAACCCACAATAAACAGCAGGGGACTGATGAACAACATGAATTTAAGGATTTGCTTGTTCATTATTCTTTAGTTTAGTTAGTAATTCTAAGGCGGCTCAAAATTAGACGAGCATCACTAACTGTCTGTTAATCCAGTTTTAACAAATCATTACGGGAAGCCAATAAAAAAGCCGCATGTCCATGGTTTGACATACGGCTCTTAACAATTCGTTAATGTTGCTTATTTACTGATTTTATAAGCAAAACTTAGTGCAAGCTGTTGACCGATTTTATATCGCATGATGGGCGCATCTTCTGACTTTACATCGATCTTTATGTTCTGATCGGTGTCCTGATAGAATCGGTATTCAGCATTCAGCAGGTTCTGAATATTAAATTTCGCCTCAAATTTTCCGAAGCGTTTCGTGATCTGCAGATCCAGTGAATTACGGGGCATTTCATAAATGGACGGATAAAGATTATCACCCACCTGGAAAATGCGTTGGCCAAATACATTGTAGGCGATCGAAGTTGAAAATCCGCTGGCTTCATCCATATAATACAATCCCATGTTAATCAAGTAAGGAGATTGTCCTTGTAGCTGACGCTTGCGGTTTTGAAAACCAACATTTTCACCCAAATCCACTTCTGAGAAGATGTAAGACGCGTTCAGGTTAACAGACATATTGCGCAGGAACCGGGATACACCCAGGCTGGCCAACGACTTTCTGAATTCAAATTCGGCACCATATGCCGTAGCCTTATCCGCATTGGCAAAGGTAGCTTGTGGGTTTTCTGTGGTGAGCTGTAAACGTGTTTCTATAGGGTTGGTAAATGATTTATAAAATACTCCGAAGCTGATCAGCTCACCCGGGTTGGGATACGATTCCCAACGTAAATCCAGGTTGTCGATATTGGCAGTCTTTAAGGTATCATTTCCGTAGATACCCATATCCATTTCAAAATTATAGAAGAAGAAAGGCGCCAGTTCCCTGAATTCAGGACGGTTTACAGTTTTTGAATACGTTAAGCGAAATAAAGAACGATCGGTGAGGTTATAAGCTGTATTGATAAACGGAAGTGGTGAAATAATCGGGTTGTCTATTACAACCGGACCGAAATCATTCTGCGAATTTAACTTTTGCTGATTGCTCTCAACGCGTATTCCACCTGAGATATCAAATTTGCCCAACGGTAGAGACCCGGAAATATAACCGGCAATTAGCGTATTCTCCCCTGTATACCGATCAGAAGCACGTGTACCTTCTTCAATCACAAAACCATCCTGAGCTTTAATATTTTCAGGAGCAAAAATGTCAGAAAGCGGTAAACGTATTAATTCTTCGCCTACAGCCGGGTCAAAGAAACCAGGATAGAGGTAGGAGATATAACGTGCATTGAATTCGCGTTTCCGTTGTTCGAAATAGTATCCGGCTTTAATAGAAGGTGCTCTTTTTTCATCTGGATTACCAAACTTCTTTTCAATGTTAATTCCATTGTTGATGCTGCTTTCATTTAGGGTTGAATAAAACCGGCCTGCATCAAATGGATTGGAGCTGGGCGGAATCTGCATCTGGTAACCTTCTTCGCCAGATGATACCAAACGGAATGTTCTAAAGCGTCTGAAATCAGGTTCATTGCGATCGATGTGGTTATAGCCGGCCAGCCACTCCAGTGAAAGTCCGGTAGCACCAAGTTGATGTGTACCTTGAAGTTGTCCGGAATAAATAAACCGGTTGTTGTAACGGTATGCATAATTCAGGTAAAACCGGTCGGCATTTAAGAATAAATCCTGTCCATCGCGAATGATGGTCTGATCCTCGCCTAACAGATTAAGCAAGTTCTTAAACTCAATCTTATTTCGTTCATTGATTCTAAATGCCCAGTTGGAAATACCGCTTATTCGAACATTGTTCTCATAATACTGATCCTTGTAATCAAAGCGAAGCTGCTCTACCTGATTATTGGCAATTACGTAACGGTTGAAAGCTACATCTTTTTGCAAATAGGAATTGGAATACCCGATGCTGTTCAGTGTGCTTATGCCCAATCCTTTGATTTTAAAGCTTTGGGAAAATTCCATCTTGGCTGCAAAGTCCATTGGAGCTGCACCCGTTGAATAGTCGAAATTATTGACCAGCGACTTTCCGGCCTGTTCGCGTAAAGAAGATGTTCGGCTTGAATTCTGAAGTGTTGCTGTTGAAGGAAATCCATCCGGTAAGCTTCTAAATCCATTATCAAATCCGAATTTATCGGTACTGCTTCCCTGGCTTCTGCTGAAATCCTCGAAAGTTGTTCCAACACGATAGCCAACACCGGTTTCAAATTTGAAATAGTTTTCATCGGTAGCCTGCTTGGTCACCACTTGAATAACACCTCCGGCAAAATCACCTGGCAGTTCAGGAGCTCCTGATTTATAAATTAAAATCTGATCGATGGCACCACTTGGAATCAGATCAAATGAAAATGAACGCTTGTCAACTTCGGTGCTTGGGCCGATGGCCCGGTTAATCATCACCTGGTTATAACGCTCGTTAACACCGCGAATCATTACGAAACGCTCAGAAGATATACCGCTTACAACCAATTTGCTTTCACGGATTGAGTTAATCAGCGATAAGTCAGTGCTGATTTCTCGGGTTCCCTGAACCACAACTTCTTCGAGTTCCATGGCATCTTCCTGCATGGCCACATTGATTGTGGTGATTTTTCCAGATTCAACATCAACAACTAAATCAGGCACTGTATGTGTCTTGTACGTAATGAATGAAATGACTAATGAATACGTACCGGGTTTAACATTGGCGATAGTGAATTTACCTTCAAGGTCGGTAGCACTTCCAACCTGGGTTCCCTGAATAAATACGTTTGCCCCGATAATTGATTCACCGGTTTTTGAATC
>JALOMY010000124.1 GCA_025455225.1 Cyclobacteriaceae bacterium
TATTTTAATTACCCGATAACCTTCTTTGGTTTCTTTGACTTATTTTGCACCTCCGCTTTAGTACATGTCACTCAAGGATAAAACGGCCAAAGGAATTGTTTGGGATATGGGAGGTACGGTGGCCCGTCAGGGCAGCGGTTTTATTGTCTCCATAGTATTAGCCCGCCTGCTCGAACCTTCCGAATTCGGATTGGTAGGAATGGCAATGGCTTTCATTACCATCAGCCAGGTATTTATTGACGTTGGATTCTCATCCGCGCTGATTCAAAACAAGGAAAATTCATCGGTTACCTACAGTTCTGTATTCTATGTTAATGTACTGGCCGGTCTCTTGCTGACCTTGCTCTTCTATTTCGGTGCGCCCCTCATCGGCTCTTTTTATAAAAATGAAGCCGTTACCCACCTTGTTCAGTGGCTTTCCCTGCTTTTCCTGGTTAACTCATTTAACCAGGTGCAGACGGCCATTCAGAACCGGAATTTGAACTTCAGAATCCTGAGTATTCAAACCGTGGTTGCTTCGGTGATGGGGGGAATAGCCGGGATAATCTGTGCTTTATACGATATGGGTGTTTACAGCCTGGTGGTTCAACAGTTGACTACTGCCGGTGTAAGCACCCTTGTTCTGTGGTCAACCGTTTCCTGGAGGCCTGAATTACGATTTTCTATAGTCGAAGTGAAGAAGCTTACCGGTTTCAGTGCCTTTGTTTTTTTCGACCAGTTTGTTTCTTCGATTTTTCAAAAACTTGATGTCATTTTAATTGGTAAGATTTTTACGTCATCCATTCTTGGATACTATACCCGGTCATTGCAACTTAAAGATCTCGTAATTACCTATTCGTCAACCAGTATTTCCAAGGTATTCTATCCGGTACTGGCAACCCTTAAGGATAATCAACAGGAATTCAGCCGCATATATTTCAAAGTAATTTCGGTTGTCGCCTTCCTGGGCTATGCCATAACTGGTTTGCTTTTCATCTGGGGCAGGGATATCATAATCGGATTGTTTGGTCAGAAATGGTTGCCCTCGGTAGAAATGTTTGAGGTATTGATTCTTGGGGTATGCAATTATCCGATTAACGCCATGATGATTAATGCCTTTATGAGCAAAGGCAGATCCAAAGAAAACTTTCTTATCGGTTTGTTACGGAAATTATTCCGGGTTATACCCCTGGTAATTGGCTATTTTTATGGGATTATGTCTTTTATTTATGCCCAGGTTTCACTTAGTTATTTTCTTACCGTCTTAAACGTTCTCCTTCTGGCCCGTTTATCTGAGCTCGATATGAGGAAGCATTTTCTGAAAATATTTGAAGGTGTTATTCCCCTGGCAGCTTTGGTTATTGTTTTCTACACCTGGACTTTTGACACAATACTTTTGAAATTTTTGCTGACGGTTGGTTTTATGTCCGTATTTGTCCTTTTTAATTACATGCTGAAATCAGAGGGCGTTCATTTTATTAAGGATAATGCGCTTATTTTGTTCAATCGCTATAAGCATTTGGTGTTTAAATAAATCGACATGATATGAAGTTCATACCCAACAATTGACAATGCAATCAGATAATTCAGACAAAGACCCTATTATGTAACGAACTATGATACCTGTAACAAAACCCTTTCTACCCGACAGCAAGGAATACGAAACCTACCTGGAAGGCATTTGGCAGCGCAACTGGTTAACTAACAATGGACCGCTGGTAAACGAGCTTGAAATTCAATTGAAGGAATACCTCTATATCCGGCACCTTCTTTTTGTCACCAACGGAACGATTGCTATTCAGTTGGCGATTAAGGCATTGGGATTGAAAGGGCAGATTATTACCACGCCCTTCAGTTATGTAGCCACCACGTCATCCATTGTCTGGGAAGGCTGCGAACCGGTATTTGTGGACATCGATCCTAAAACACTTAATATAGACGTGTCACAAATTGAGCAGGCTATTACTCCGGATACCAGCGCTATTCTGGCTACCCATGTCTTTGGAAATACCTGCGACATAGACGCTATTGATGCACTGGCTAAAAAACACAACCTGAAGGTAATTTACGATGCTGCGCATTGCTTCGGAACAACCTATAAAGGCAAATCGGCTTTTCAATATGGTGATGTTTCCACCACCAGCTTTCACAGTACAAAGCTCTTTCACTCCATTGAAGGTGGAGCTGTTTTTACTCCAAGTGCTGATATTCTGAAACGATTGGCCTATATGAGGAATTTTGGCCATGATGGTCCGGATAAATTCAACGGTGTCGGTATCAATGCCAAGAATTCAGAATTCCATGCGGCCATGGGGCTATGCAACCTCAAGCATATCGAATCGATCCTTAAGTCGAGAAAGGAACAAAGCCTGATATACAATGATTTATTGCAGGACCTGGAGATTCAGCATATGGAAATTCAGAAGGGATGCGGCTTTAACTATGCGTATTACCCGGTGATCTTTCATGATGAGGCTATGGCCCTGAAATGTAAAAAAGCCCTGGAAGCTTTTGAAATATTTCCAAGACGATACTTTTACCCGTCACTTTCTTCGCTGGACTATGTGAAGCCGTATGCAACACCCGTATCCGATGATGTTTCTAAAAGGATATTGTGTTTGCCCCTTTATCATACCCTGAGTCAAGAAGAACAAAAAATGATTGCCCGAATCCTTCTCCGGGCTCAGAAATATTAACTTTCAAATTATTAAACTGACTAATCCTGAACCAAAACGATTAATTAATAAGAATGAAATTAGGAATTAATCAACCGTATCTTTTTCCGTACATCGGTTATTTTCAATTAATTAATGCCGTAGATCATTGGATTGTTTTTGATACCTGCCAGTTCATCTGGCAAGGGTGGGTTAACCGCAACAAGATTATCCGTCCGAACGGGGCGGTTGAATACATCCGGATCAACGTTCGAAAATGCCCGCGTGAAACCCTGATCCAGGACATACTGATTTCTACCGATGTGGATTGGCGAAACCAGATTCTTCGCAGCCTGGATTATTATAAACTGGTGAAGGCGCCTTATTATCAGAATGTCATGAATTTTTTAACCGAAGCTTTCCGGTTTGAATCCGAACGGTTATCACCCGTATTGGTTCATTTACTGCAATCCACCTGCAACTACATTGGCATTCCATTCCGGCACAGCGTCTTATCGGAAATGAACCTGAACCTGGAGAACGTGCACGGCCCGGGTGAGTGGGCACTTGAAATGTCAAAGGCCATGAAAGCGGATACCTATATCAATGCACCCGGGGGAAAGGCTTTTCATGATTATAACCAATTCAAAGAAGCGGGTATCAACCTGTTTTTTATCGAACCTGAAATTACACCCTATGATCAGAAAAAGACTCCATTTGAGCCCGGGCTTTCAATCCTGGATGTGATGATGTTTAATTCTCCCGAGGAAATCCGTGAGATGCTGACGCGGTATACCTTATCGACCAATGAACCCATGAACGTTCCTGTAGATTCAGGATCCGGCAGGGGTCAACAATGAACAATTTGTCCGGGTTACCGGATGCCCGGTTCGGGTTTTGTTCAAGAGAGGTGATTGGATTGTAATCGCAGGATTTATATAATGAGAGGTTTTCCTGCCGTTGATCCTCCTTGTAAGCGTACGTCTTCAAGGATGATGAAGACCCTGAAAATTTACCGAATATTGGTTTTAACTCAGTATTAGTTTGTTTACTCAGTTGAATTACTATGAATGATCGGCTTAAGAGATTTTTGCTGCGCTATGGATACCGGATAGAACGGGTATACCGGGGAATTCCTGAAACAGATGAATGGAAAACGGAGTATAAGACCAAAGGATGTAGTATTGAATTTATCGGTGTTTCGGGTGTTGGCAAAACAACTTTCTTCAATAGCGCCTTCCCGGTATTTAAAAGCGAATGGTTCCCTAAAAGCACGATAGTCTATACGTTTAAAGTAGACGAAGCAAAACCTTTTAGTAAACTGGATCCAACCGGAGAATTGATTTACCGGGAACTGTTAAATGCCAAATACCATAACATTCGTAAACGGGGGTACACCCTGCAACAGGAGATTGCTTATTTTGATTATTTTAAAAGAGAGCTTCAGTACGATGCGGCCATCCGGGTTTTTGATTTGCCAAGGGGTGTGATAACGGACGATGGGATCATTCACAATTTCAGTGATGAAATTCTTGAACTGCATGCGAATGGTATTGCAGGGCGTAATGCAGATCATGTTGACCTTCACCATCTCTTTAAGAACCGGGCCCTGGTATACTTAAAAGCAACCCCGGATTATATTGTGAATAACCTGAAAAAGAGAAGCGTGGAAAATAAAGATGCGCTCAACGATTGGAATTCCATCTACGGCCCATCCGGGCTCAAAAGCTATGTTATTCAAAATGTTGCCATCCGGGAGAAGCTTATTTCCATTGCAGCGGGTTTTGGTATTCCAACCCTGGTCATTGATTGTGAACAGGAAAAGCTTCAGGATTCACTCAATCGGCTAATGTTATTTGTTCAGGAAATCGTCAGTGCCCGATAGAATTTGGTCAATTCATTATGTCATCGTATACTTATCGATGCGTTGTGTACGCGAACCCTTACCCTTTGATGATTGAACTTGAAGGAACCTTCATGAATGGGAATTGTCGCAGACAGGCTGAGAAAAGGAGCTTATTTGTTACCAGGTATTAAATTCAATATGTATGACGGCTGATGCAAAGGATGGTTTGCCCATGGTAAGTGTTCTCATGATGACCTACAATCATGCACCTTATATCAAACGAGCCATCGAAGGCGTTTTAATGCAGGAAACCAATTTTGAAGTTGAACTCATCGTTGCAGATGATGCTTCTCCCGATGATACCGAGCAAATCGTTCACCAATTGTTGGAGAACCATCCGAAACGCCATTGGATAAAGTATACCCGCCATGCTGTCAATATAGGTATGGCCGCCAACGGCAAATGGGCCCGGGAACAATGCCAGGGTACCTATTATGCTTATTGTGAAGGTGATGATTACTGGATTGATCCGATGAAGTTGCAACAGCAGGTCGACTTTATGGAGGCCAATCCGAATATGGTGATATGCGGCACCAAATGCATCTGGGATGACGGAAAGGGTAAGAAAAAACTCAATGAATGGAAAGCGGGTCCCGTCACGCTTCGCAAAATTCTAATCGATAATCAGTTCGCCACGTGTACCGTGCTGGTACGGGCTTCAACACGGAATAGTGTTGTCATTAACTTTAAAGAGTTCAGGGCTGGTGATTGGCCTTTGTGGGTATTTCTTCTTCATAAGGGTGACGGATACATTTTGGATTTTTACGGTGCCGTGTACCTGTATCACGGAGCAGGTGCATACTCCAGTCAAAATATGACTAATCTTATCCGGTTTTCCTTTGAAAACCGCCTGGCCTTGTTGCGTCATATTGATTCCTCCCTTCGGTTTCATTTCAAGTGGCACAGCTTTATCCTGATCATGATTTATTTCGGCAGGGGCTTACGATTAAAAAAGGGATACCTGAAAGGAATTTATGATAACCGAAAATTACTCTCGGACTTTTTCTTTTCGCACTGATAATCGGTATTCATTAACGCACCTGTTGGAGTTTTTGGAAGCAAGAAGCTGCAGTATAATCAGTGCCTGCAGGTTTATCTTTTTCAGGGTCGTTAAATAATTTCCCGATCCTCAGCGGCAGTGCTCAAAATTCATCAGAACCAATTACTAGCCTCGTACGCTACCATGAGCTTGCTGTGAAGTGAAATAAATCTCCAATCAAACTGGAATAATTACTATAAATTGTGCGGAATTTTCCGTGACGCAGACCCTTATGAAGATTTTAGGAATCTCAGCCTTTTATCATGATTCAGCCGCGGCCCTTACCGACCAGGGAAAAATTATGGCCGCTGCCCAGGAGGAGCGGTTCACCCGTAAGAAACATACACCTGATTTTCCGCATGAAGCGATTCAGTATTGTTTGCAGGAAACGGGTTATGGATTGCATGAGCTGGATGCCATCGTATTCTACGACAAGCCCCTGTTGAAATTCGAACGTCTGCTGGAATCCTATTACCATTTTGCACCCAAGGGTGTGCGCTCCTTTATTACGGCTATGCCGGTATGGATCAGGGAAAAGATGTTTCTGAAAGATCTCATTCATAAGGAACTGAAGAAACTCGATGGCTACGACCGGAAGAAAATCAAACTGCTTTTTCCGGAGCATCACCTTTCGCATGCAGCCAGTGCGTATTACCCATCGGGCTTTTCGGAAGCGGCTATCCTGACCATCGATGGCGTGGGGGAGTGGGCTACTGCTTCCATCAGCAACGGGCGAGGCAATTCCATTACCCTGCTGAAGGAACTGCAGTTTCCCCATTCCGTTGGATTGCTGTACTCGGCTTTCACCTACTTTTTAGGATTTACTGTTAATTCAGGTGAGTATAAATTGATGGGCCTTGCACCGTACGGCAATCCGGAGTCGGAGCAGACCAAAAACTTTGAATCGTTAATCAAAAAAGAACTGGTTTCCGTAAAAGACGATGGTTCCATCTGGCTCAACCAGCATTACTTTACCTACGCTACCGGCTTGCGCATGGTTGATGAATCGCGCTTGCAAAACCTTTTCGGATTCGGAAGAAGATTACCCGAATCCGATCTCGAACAGAAGCATTGTAACCTGGCACTCGCCATTCAGTGGGTTACCGAAGAGATTGTGCTGAAAATGGCAGCTGAGGCCAAACGGCTTACCGGTTCTACTCGGTTGTGCATGGCCGGTGGTGTTGCCCTCAATTGTGTGGCCAATGGTAAGTTATTGAAGGCCGGCATTTTTGATGATCTGTTTATTCAGCCGGCTGCAGGTGATGCAGGCGGTGCCCTGGGGGCTGCACTGGCCGCGCATCATATTTATTTTAATCAGCCATTGAATACTAACGGCTCCGATCACATGGAGGGTTCGTACCTGGGGCCTTCGTACAGCGACAAGGAGATTGAAACCATGATGAAGAGTTTCAAGGCCGTTGCACATAAGTTGAAGGAAGAGTCTTTATATGATCAAACATCATCCCTTTTAAGTGAAGGAAATGTAGTAGGATGGTTCCAGGGACGCATGGAGTTCGGTCCGAGAGCGCTGGGCAATCGGAGCATCTTAGGCGATGCACGGGATACCGACATGCAAAAGAAGCTGAACCTGAAGATCAAGTACCGTGAGGGATTCCGGCCGTTTGCACCCGCAGTGCTGGCGGAAGATTGTCCGCAGTACTTTGAACTGAATGTGCCATCGCCCTACATGTTATTGATTGCGAATGTGAATTCCTCCAGGCGTAAAAGTTTGCCGGGCCAGTATCACGATCTTCCGCTGTGGGAAAAATTGTATTATACGCGTAGCGATATTCAGTCGGTAACCCACCTTGATTTTTCGGCACGCATTCAAACCGTTCACTGTGAAACCAATCCACGGTTTTATAATTTATTAACCGAGTTCAAACGGAAAACGGGTTATGGTGTACTGGTAAACACCAGCTTCAATGTGCGGGGCGAGCCCATTGTGTGCACACCGGCCGATGCCTACCGTTGTTTTATGCGAACGGAAATGGATGCCCTGGTTGTAGGCAATTACCTGTTCAGGAAACAGGAACAACCCGAATGGCAAAACAAAGAACGATGGATGGAGCGCTTTGAAATGGATTAACATACTCTTGTTTGTAGGTCATAATTATGAAAAACATTAATAAACTCTTTAAGAACTATTCCCCCTGGTCGTATCTATTATCGGTGGCCATGCTTTCGCTGGTGCTCCGGTTTGTGTTCAAGCGGTTACCGGGCGATGGTTTCGACACCGTGGCATCCCTGCTGACCTTGCTT
>JALOMY010000125.1 GCA_025455225.1 Cyclobacteriaceae bacterium
TTCAAGTTTGAGATTGAAGCCTTCTGCAATACACCCTGCAACCAACTTACGGATCTGGATGCTTTGTTGGGTCGGGATACGAAAATCTGCGGCATTGTTACTTCGGTAGAACACCGCACTACCAAAACCGGCCGCCCGTTCGGTAAATTTACAATTGAAGATTACAGCGGCAACTTCACCTTTACCTTGTTCGGGGAAGATTACCTGAAATACAAAAATTTCATGTCGATTGGCTGGTTCCTGTTTATTGAAGGCACCATTCAACGCAATACCTGGGGCCGGATGGATGTGGAATTTAAAATACGGTCGGTTGAACTATTAAATGAGTTGGCCGAAAAACGGGTTCAGGGTCTGGCCTTGCGCATATCGGTTCATGCAGTAAATGAAGAAATGATTACTGCTCTTGAAAAACTCTGCAAGGAAAATACAGGAGGTGCATCTCTACAACTTTATTTAAAGGATGAATATGAGTCCCTCCAGGCAGAAATGCTTTCCCGGGCCTACCGAATAAAAATCAATAACCCGCTGATCGCAGAATTCAGGAAGTATGCCGAGATCGGAATCGTTTCCGACAAAGGCAATGTGCGTTGGTTAACAGAAGAACAACTTGCAGAACGTGGTGAAGAATTCGATGAAGTTGGAACAAATTCACCTACCTTTGTGTTGGACACAGCAGACTTAATTAACTAAAACACGAAATAATATGGGTAAAACTATCGAACTCAATGACTCTAACTTCGATCAAACGATCAATTCCGATAAGCCAGTTCTGGTTGATTTCTGGGCAGAATGGTGTGGTCCCTGCAAAATGATCGGACCCGTTGTAGAAGAACTTGCCCACGATTACGAAGGCAAAGCCGTAGTGGCCAAACTGAATGTAGATGAAAATCCGCAGACGGCTGCCAAGTTCGGAATCCGGTCCATCCCTACTTTATTAGTATTTAAAGGCGGTCAGATTGTTGATAAGCAAATCGGTGCAGTACCCAAATCGGTATTAGCCCAGAAACTGGCTGCCCAGGTAGCTTAATATACCAACCATTGATTAGAAGCTATTTTCATAGTCTGTAAACTCTGGAAATAGCTTCTTCTTTTACCAGATCTTATTTACTTCCCTTCATCAGCTCTTTTTCTTCGAGCATTACCAGGCTATCGAATAATTCACGGGTAATACGTCCCGGTTTTCCATCCCGGATGATTTGATTGTCAATTTGAACAACCGGAACAATTCGTTTGGATGTGCTGGTCATGAAGGTTTCACGGGCATTCAATGCTTCTTCCAGGGTTACATTCCTCACTTCAATCTTAAATTTTTCAGAAGCCAGGGCAAGTACATGTTTACGGGTAATTCCTTCCAGAATATTTTCACCCGGTGTTACAACCACATTATCATCCGTTACAATAAAGAAATTGCATCTCGGAAATTCGGAAACAATGCCGTTATAATAATATAGCACGTCAGCGGCATTGTGTTCTTTTATTTTGTTCTGAATCCAAATGCCTACAACATAGTTGATGGTTTTAACATGGGGTTTGTCACGCAGGTATTCATGGGTGATGATTTTTATACCTGAAGTTGGAAAGACGGGAGGCGGAAACGTCATCGGTTTTTGGGAGATAACCAAATTGGGCTTATCCGGTAACTGGTAACCATCGGGTGAATAACCTCCGGTTAGAATTACTTTTATTCCGGACACAGGAAGGTTATTTTTTCTTATCAGGTCAAATATGATTTCCTTCAACTGATTGGATGAATAGGGAATCTTCAAGTGCATTTCCTGAGCTGACACAAAAAGACGTTCCAGGTAATCATCAATAAACAACGGGTAGTTATTGATTACCCGAAAGAAATCGAAAATTCCATAGCCGCGTTGAATGGCAAGATCACTGATGTGAAGAAATGCTTTTTCTTCAGGAACAAAAGAATCATTTAAATACGTGTACATGATTTACTTGATTAGGGCATGCTTCTTTAAAATAGCTTTCACATCTTTAAGAGGCAATGCTTCCACCTTGTTGCCATCCTTACCCGTCATGGTCTGAGCCATGAACATCGAGTTGATTATGGCTTCCTCAGTTGCCTCAATAACGGCCAAAAATAAAGGTGACATGGCATCGTTTCGTACAACCACAGTTTCATCGGTTAGCAAGGGTTTTTCATGCTCAACGCGAACTCGTTTGTCCGTTGAAAAAGCTATTACATAATCACCACTTCCATTCGAACCAATTCCTCCGGTCCTGGCAAGACCGAACAGGGCGCGTTCGGCCAATCGTTCGAGGTTACGGGCATCCAAAGGAGCATCGGTTGCCACCATGATCATGCACGACCCATCGGCTTTTTCTTTCAATTGGTTGCTCAAATAGAACTTATTCAAAGTTTCTCCAACCGGTGCTCCATCAATTTGCAATACGCCACCAAAGACCCTTAAAACCAAAACATACAGTGCCCGTGCCGGCCCCCACATTACCCTCTGCAACAGATCCCTCGGATGCACGGGAAATCGCGTCAAGTACGTGATTCTTTTTCACATGCCTGCCGCGGATATCATTCAAATACCCGTCATTGGTTTCACCGACAACTGCATTAACCGATTGAATTTTTTCATTTCCGGGTAGCTGAAGCATATACTCAACAACAGCATCCATAGCCGTTGAAACACTCAGTGTATTGGTTAATACAACAGGTGTTTCCAGGTTCCCCAACTCTTTCACTTGTGTACTGCCTGTGAGTTTACCAAATCCATTTCCTACAAAAACAGCGGCCGGAACTTTCTCCTGGAAGATATTTCCCGCATGCGGAAGAATGACTGTAACACCCGTTCGTACGCCCGACCCTTCAAACAGGGTTGTATGTCCTACCTTAACTCCGGATACGTCTGTAATGGCATTTAAATTACCGGTTGGCAATACCCCAAACTGAAGTCCCATTTCACGTGCACGCATCTGGGCGGAAGTCAGGAATGATGTGAGCGAAAGAAATAATACTAAAATGTTTTTCATCTATACTGAATTAAGTAAGCATCGCACCTTAAACTCCAATTGAAATGAAACAACAATTTCCAACAATCAAATACCGGCTTTCCTGATACGTTCAACCATCTCAAGTACAGCCGGACAAACTAACGTGTTTTTATAGGTCAAGTCCATGACTTGTATCATCTTCTTACGATCGGTATGCGGGTATTCACGGCAGGCTTTCGGCCTGCTCTCATATACACGGCAGGTGTTGTCATCATCCAGAAACGGGCATGGAGTTGATTTCAGAACATAATCGTTGTCTTCGTCTATGCGCAGGTAGGTTTCCACAAAATCGCCAGGCTTCATTCGCAATGACTTCGCCACCCGCTCGATGTCAGTCTGGTAAAATATAGGACTGGTAGTTTTACAACAGTTGGCACAGGTAAGGCAATCGATCTCACTAAAAACCTCTTCGTGCATCCGGTGAAAAGCATCATCTACTTTTCTAGGGTCTTTCTTTTTAAGGGATGCAAGAAATTTCCTGTTCTCACCGGCCAATCGTTTGGCCTTATCCCGAAATGCATTAAGATCAATTAACTCACTCATGGAGACTGCATTGATTTTTTCGACACTATGTTCCGGATGATCATTCCCGCATGGACACGTGAGTTCTCAATGAACCATTTATTGGTTTTGAGTCCTCCGCAAACAACTCCGGCCAGGTAAAGTCCAACTGTAGTGGTTTCCATGGTTTCCTCGTTGTATACCGGTGTATGAAATTCATCTTCTGAAAATTTCACTCCTGCGGCCTCCATAAAAGCGAAAGGAGGTTGATAGCCTGTCATGGCTAAAACAAAATCATTGGCTACATTCAGTTCGCCTTCTGGCGTTTTAATCCTGACGCGATCGGGTAAAACTTCAAGAACCTCCGAGTTGAAGTAAGCCTTGATTGAACCTTCCTTGATGCGGTTCTCAATATCCGGCTTGGCCCAATACTTAACACTATCGCGCAGTTCGCTTTCGCGGATCACCATAGTTACCTCCGCACCTTTGCGCCAGGTTTCCAGTGCCACATCCACTGCCGAGTTGGCCGCTCCTACCACGATCAGTTTTTGACCGAAGTAAGGATGCGGTTCATCGTAATAGTGCTTTACCTTAGGAAGGTCTTCTCCGGGAACATTCAATAAGAAAGGCAGATCATAAAAGCCTAATGCCAAAATAACAGCCCTTGATGAATACTCCCCTTTGGAAGTATTTACGTGAAAAATCTTTCCCTGCTTATGTATCCGTTCAACTCGTTCATAAAGATTGATCATTAACTGATGACTCAGACAAACTCTTCTGTAATATTCAAGTGCTTCCGTTCGGTTGGGCTTCGGGCCATGGGAAATAAAAGGAACATTGCCTATCTCAAGCCGGTCGCTGGTTGAAAAAAAGGTCATATTCAACGGATAATGATACAGGGAATTCACAAGGCATCCCTTCTCAATAATCCGGTAATTCAACCCAGCATGTTTTGCTTCAATTCCGCACGCCAACCCAATTGGGCCACCTCCAACAATTAGTACATCAAGCATAAGGCCCTAATTACACATTTTTATAAAGATCAATCAATTGATCTTTTGAATATTGACTCGAATATTTATTTCATTCAATCAAATGGTCTATAATTCTTCTTCGTAATCCCGACCTATTAATCAGCAAGAATCAGGTGGTTGGTCATAACGTGCTGAACTAATTTTACTTCGTCAATCGCAACTGAATAATCGAAGCACCTTATGCTTCGCAGGTTCATTGTGTTGATTACCTACATATGTTCTCTACATTAATCACAACGCTCATCTTCTGATGGAACAGAAAACATTTATTCTCATTCATGGTTCCTGGCACAGTGCCTGGAACTGGCATCGTGTTTCCCCTCTCCTGGAAAAAGCAGGACATCGTGTTTTAGCAATCGATCTGCCCGGAATGGGCCGGGATAAAACACCCATCCAGGATGTGAAATTTGAAAAAACGATCCAATTCATCTGCAACCTGGTAGACAGCCAGGATGGAAAGGTGATCCTGGTAGGCCATTCGAAAAATGGCATCATGATTTCACAGGTTGCCGAGTATCGTCCAGATAAAATTGAAAAATTAATTTACCTGGCCGCGTACCTGATCCCCAATGGAAAGACCCAGCGGGAATATTCCGTTCAGGATGTTCACGGTTGGTTAAAACCCTATGTTACCCTGCATGATCAATCCCAATCCACAACGCTTCAACATGAAATATACATGGAAGGACTGTATCATGATTGCGATCCTTCCATTGCCGAAATGGCAAAAGTTATTCTTAGTCATGAACCGATTGAATCGGGAATGGCAACACTTCATCTAACAGATTCGAATTTTGGACGCGTACCCCGATTTTATATTGAGTGCACGGAAGACCGGGCAGTTACACCATTCATCCAGCAGAAAATGTACACAGAAACTCCTTGTCAAAAAGTTTATTCCATGGATACCAGTCATTCACCCTTCTTCAGCAAACCCCATGAACTGGTCTCCATCTTTCTGGACATTGCCGCCCAATAGTACATACTCAATTTTTTTAGAGTTAACTGATGCAATTGTCTAAGGGAGTAGTTATGCCTTTCTAAAAATTACAAATAGGTAAATGGAGAGTTAATTTTAGAGAGCAGCTTTCTAATGCTTAAGCGTTGCTTTATTGCTAGTAATTCTCAAATCTGCAACAAACCCCAGGTTGCACTTTCTATCCTTTCCTCCTATTCTTTCTTGCGTCCTGTTATGCTAAAGCTAACTTCACGTCACAATTCCGATAACCTATGAAAAATTACTTTCCAACATTTTTGCTGATTGTAGTAACGCTTGCCTGTGTAAAAACTTATAGTCAGGAGATTAACATAATCCCGCAACCAATGCAGGTGCAACGGGGGAATGGAACCTTTACTTTAACCCGATCCACCACCATTGGCATTCCGGCTAAGCAGGCTGAAGCTGCGAAAGTTGCTGCATACCTGGCTAACCAGATTAAATCCGCATCCGGTTACGAATTAAAAATTGTTGAAACCGGGGGAACAATTGAATTCTCATTGAACAGTAAAACCGATGTTCGCCTGGGCAAAGAAGGCTATACGCTGGAAGTATCTTCAACGAGTGTTAAGGTTAACGCCAACACAGGTGCCGGTTTGTTCTACGGAATGCAAACACTCCTTCAACTATTGCCGGTGGAAATTGAAAGTAAAACCGTGCGGGATGATGTGTTGTGGGTAATACCCATTGTATCCATTACCGACAATCCTCGATTTGCATGGCGAGGCATTATGCTGGATGTAAGCCGGCATTTTTTTCCGAAGGAATACATTAAAGAATACATCGATCAGATTGCCCGCTATAAATTCAACCGCTTTCACTGGCACCTAACCGATGACAATGGCTGGCGAATAGAAATAAAAAGCTATCCTAAACTTACCGAAGTGGGAGCATGGCGTGTACCCCGTACCGGTACATTCGGAAGCAATACTCCTCCCAAACCCGGAGAAGCAGCAACCTATGGTGGATTTTACACTCAGGATGACATTCGTGAAATAGTTCAATATGCCAAAGACCGTTACATTGAAATTCTACCAGAAATTGATGTACCCGGGCATTCCATGGCTGCCCTTGCCGCTTATCCGGACCTGTGTGTTACCAAAGATGCCAGCATTCAGGTAAACCCGGGAACGGCTTTCTCTACCTGGTTTGGAGGAGGAAAGTTTGAGATGCATATCGATAACACACTGAACCCGACTGATGAAAAAGTATATCAGTTTCTTGATAAGGTTTTTGGTGAGGTGGCATCGTTGTTTCCGTTTGAATACATCCATATGGGTGGTGATGAATGTTATAAAGGATACTGGGAACGCGACCCAAACGTGCAGGCCTTCATGAAGAAAAATAAAATTAATGACGGACATGAACTGCAGGCTTATTTCAATAACCGTGTGAATAAAATCATTAACAGCAAGAAGAAGAAAATGATCGGCTGGGATGAAATTCTTGAAGGAGGAACAGTACAAGGTGCAGCCGTGATGAGTTGGCGCGGAGTTAAAGGCGGTGTTGAAGCGAGCCATAAGAAGTTACCGGTGGTAATGAGCCCGGCACCGATCTACTATCTTGACATGGGGCAAGGCGAACCCACCGTAGAGACACCGATCTATGACTATGCCCGCTTGAACCGCGTCTATTCGTTTGACATTCTTGCACCGGGAATCGATTCAACCTATGTACTTGGCGGCCAGGGGAATTTGTGGACGGAACAAATTCCAACTGCTCCGCAGGCAGAATACATGACTTACCCGCGAGCATTTGCAATAGCAGAAACACTGTGGTCGAATCCAAAACATAAGAATTGGGAGAATTTTGTTAAGCGGGTAGAGAATCATTTCGACCGGTTTGAATATGCCGGTATCCACTACAGTACTTCCGTGTACGACCCCGTTATACGCGTAACAAAAAATTCATCCGGCAACCTGGTTATCAATATGACAACTGAAATTGAAGGTATCGAGCTTTACTATACCCTGGATAACGCCTGGCCCATGCATTATTACAATAAGTACACTGAACCGATTGTGGTGCCTGAGGATGTGGATATTTTTAGGGTGGTAAGTTATAGAAACGGAAAGGCGGTGGGCAAGGTGATTACCCTTACTGCTGATCAATTGAACAAGCGCATCCGGGAAGAATAACCGGGAAATCTAAATTACTGGAATCGTTGCCGGAATTCTATTCGGCAACGATTTTCATTTTTATTAGTCAACTTAACCTAGAATAAGGAAGGTAACGCCATCGATTATAAACAATTATATCTCAATAATTCATTCAAGCGTTCAGGTATCTTATAATTCAAGCAACAGCCTTATCTTCACGCTATGGATACGAAAGGCATTCTCTCACACATAACCCGTCACGTTACCTTATCGGATGAAGAGAAGTTGTTTTTTACTTCCATTCTCATTCCGGTAAAACTTAAACAAGGTGAATTTGCCGAGAAAGCCGGAGAAATTCTACCTCCGGTTGGTGGACAGCGGATTTACACAGTCTCACCAACCAGCAATCATCCATTTACTCAACGCGTGCATTAACTGACAGTGAAATCTTTCTTCTTCCGAAAATAAGGCTGGAAGAACTGGTAGAGCGGTACCCCATCTTTGAGCGCTACTTCCGCATCATGTTCCAGAATTCCCTGGTGACGCATCAAAACCGGATTGTTCAGGCTTTTTCTTTTTCTGCTGAAGAACGGTACGATTACTTTCAACAAAAATATCCTCAGCTCGAACAATTTGTTCCCTTAAAATACATTGCCTCCTACCTGGGCATAACGCCTGAATTTCTCAGCAAAATTCGCAGAAAACGCGTGGAGAAATAATTTCTTAATCTAGTTCAAGACGATTTACCTTCTTTCTTAACCTGGTTCAAAGACGTACGGCAGGGTCATGATCTACCTTTGTATCATCAACAGTAGAATTATTTATTAACCCATTAAATTTTAAAAGTATGTCAACAGCAGCAGCAGTAGCAACCAAGTGGAATCTTGACACTACGCACAGTGAAGTACAATTTAAAGTAAAGCACCTGGTAATTGCTACCGTAACCGGCTTCTTCAAGAAGTTCAGCGGTAGTGTAGAATCCGTAAGTGAAGATTTTGATGGCGCATCAATCGAGTTCAGTCTTGATGTAAACAGCATCGACACCAACCAGGCCGACCGCGATAACCACCTCAAGTCAGCCGATTTCTTTGCAGCAGATCAATACCCTACGCTTGATTTTAACGGAACATTGGTAAAAATTTCCGGTAACGACTACAAACTGAATGGTGATTTAACCATTCGCGGCACCACGAAACCAGTGGAGATGAATGTAGAATTCGGTGGTACTATGGTTGATCCATGGGGTAACACCAAGGCCGGTTTTGAAATCAATGGCAAAATCAAACGTAAGGATTTCGGCCTGAACTGGAACGCCATCACCGAAGCCGGTGGCATGGTTGTAAGCGAAGATGTGAAAATCCACATCAACGCAGAGCTGGCTAAAGTTCAGTAATTCTGCTCCCTTAGGTTTAGGTTTAATTTAGGTGTAGGCAGAGTTGAAGCCCTGTGCCGAAAGGTGCAGGGTTTTTTGTTGTTTTCCAGCAACCCAAAGATCATTATTCATTCATCAGGTTTACCTGGGCTGACCGGTGGAAGTGCACCGCTTAAAAAAAAATTATCGTTGCCTTTCTGGTTTCCAAGTACTTTCGGTCAAGACAAATAAACCTATCGTATGAAATACTTCTATTTACTATGTATTCTGGCAACGGTCAGCCTTACGGGATTTGCCCAACGCACCCTGGAAGGCGAATCGGCCGTAACCACTACGGGAACTGTAACCGTAAAAGGAAAACTCATTCCTTACACAGCCACAGCCGGAACACAACCGGTATGGAATGCCGAAGGAAAAGTGATTGCTTCCTTATTCTATACCTATTATGAGCGAAGCGATGTTAAAGACCGCGCCTCCCGCCCCCTCATCATGTCGTTTAACGGAGGTCCCGGGTCTGCTTCTGTCTGGATGCACATTGCTTATACCGGACCAAAAATTCTCGAGATCGACTCGGAAGGATACCCGGTGCAACCTTATGGCATTAAAGATAATCCGCATAGCATTCTTGATGTGGCCGATATAGTCTACATCGACCCGGTAAACACCGGCTACTCGCGCATCCTGGATAAAGACACCAAGCGCGAAGAGTTTTTTGGTGTGAATGCGGATATCAAATACCTGGCCGAATGGTTAACCACCTTTGTCTCACGAAAGAACCGCTGGCAATCACCAAAATACCTGATTGGTGAAAGCTATGGAACCACGCGCGTCTCCGGGTTGGCACTTGAACTGCAAAACGCACAATGGATGTATCTTAATGGAGTGATCCTTGTATCACCGACCGATCTTGGCGTTGAACGTGGAGGCCAGGTAGAAGCCGCCAACCGCCTGCCTTACTTCACCGCTGCTGCATGGTACCAGAAAGCCTTGCCGGCTGACTTGCAAAAACGCGATCTCACCGAGTTGCTTCCTGAAGTAGAAAATTATACCATCAACGAAGTTCTACCTGCTATTGCCCGGGGAGGCTTTTTGGATGATGCCAAACGTAAAGAAGTTGCAACTAAGATGGCGTATTACTCCGGAATCTCCGACAAAGTAATTCTTCAGCATAACCTGGACGTGCCAACCGCTTTCTTCTGGAAAGAATTATTGCGCGATAAAGGTTACACCGTAGGCCGCCTTGATTCCCGTTACCTGGGTATCGATCGCAAAGATGCAGGTGAGCGTCCCGACTATGCTGCAGAGTTAACATCATGGTTGCATTCGTTCACACCGGCTATCAACTACTACCTGCGCGAAGTCTTGAAATACAAGACCGATGTGAAATACAACATGTTCGGCTCGGTGAATCCGTGGGACCGAAGCAACGACAATACAGGCGTGAACCTGCGCCAGGCAATGGCCCAGAATCCTTATCTCCAAGTGATGTTCCAGTGCGGGTACTTCGATGGTGCAACCACCTACTTCGAAGCGAAATACACCATGTGGCAACTCGACCCCAGCGGTAAGTTCCGCGACCGGTTCCGGTTTGAAGGCTACCGCAGTGGTCATATGATGTACTTGCGTCAGGAAGACCTGGCCACTTCGAATGAACACATTCGCGATTTTATTTTGAAGACCACTCCGAAGAAAGGGCAGCCGGCAAAATATTAATCCGATACTAGATGCTGGATCCTGGTTGCTGGCACACCGTCAAGTATTCTCCGGGATCCAGAATCCAGTATCCTTCGTGTGACTTCAGTCACGCTACCCTTTGCGCACTTTATTTAGCTTTGTCGTGTTAACGATATCATGAAAACAACAATCATTAAATGGAGCATCGGCATTACCCTCGGTGCGGTGGCTGGCTACCTGTATTGGTTCTACATCGGTTGCAACAGCGGCACGTGTGCCATAACCTCATCTCCGGTCAACAGCACATTGTATTTTGGTATGATGGGCGGATTAGTAGTGAATATGTTTGAACGTCATAAAAAACCATCCGATGAAGCCGGAAAAAAAGCTGATTCCTAAAGACCATCCCGATTACGAAAAAATCGGTGAAGTGATTCAAAGCAAGGAAAGCGTGGTGGGTATTGATGCCCGGCATACGCACATAATCATAATCAAGAAATTACTGGAGCTGGAAGAGAAACTGACTGCCGTAGAAAAGAAACTGGCTAAAAGGAAAACCAAAAAGAAATAAGCATGCGTAATACGGTTATACTGATGCTGTTCAGCTTGTTCATTTTGACTGCCTGCAACAAGAAGCAGAAGGAACAACCTGTAGTGGCTGAGGTACCCGATTCGGTTTACCTAAATCAGGGCGATCAACTCATTGCGGTTACTTTTGATACCTTACGCAACTCACTTACTGCGGCCATAGGGTTAGGTGGCTTTGCACATGCCATTCAGTTTTGCAACGAAAAAGCGTATCCGCTCACAAATACCTATGCAGAAGAAGGTATTTCCATCAGGCGAAGTTCTCCGAAATTCCGGAATCCTTCCAATCAGCCCGACAGCCTTGAGCAAGTCGTGTTCAATGAATTCCTGATCAACGGTCCTAAACCAAGACTGATCCGAACCAGCCAGGAAGTACACTATATCAAACCGATAATCATGCAAGGTATGTGTTTGAATTGTCACGGTAAGCCGGGAGAAAACATTCAACCCGAAACCCTTCAGGCTGTTGCCACTTTATATCCTGAAGACCGTGCAACCGGCTATACCGATGGAGAATTACGCGGAATCTGGCACATAGCCTTTAAGATTAAATAATCAATTCCTTAATTTTCAGCATCCGTGACATAAATCACTTACCAGGATTGAACAACTAACGACCTTTGTGTTGTTATTAACCATAACCCGTAACATAATATGAAAATTGAGCAGATCTATACCGGTTGCCTCGCCCAGGGAGCTTATTACATTGAATCCAACGGGGAAGCGGCCGTAATTGACCCCCTGCGCGAAGTACAGCCTTATATCGATCGCGCAGAAAAAAATGGGGCTACAATCAAGTATGTTTTTGAAACCCATTATCATGCTGATTTCGTGTCGGGACATGTGGACCTGGGCAATAAAACCGGAGCACCGATTGTGTACGGTCCGGTATTGATTGAACCGGGCTTTAAGGCATTGATTGCGCAAGACGGTCAAAAATTTAAACTGGGTAATGTAACCATCACGGCCATTCATACTCCGGGCCATACGATGGAAAGCACTTGTTATCTGTTAACCGATGAACATGGAAAAGATGTTGCTCTTTTTACAGGCGATACGCTGTTTATAGGTGATGTAGGTCGCCCCGACCTGGCCCAGAAAGTGGTGAAAGAATTAACCCAGGAAAAACTGGCCGCACATCTCTACGATTCCCTGCGCAACAAAATCATGCCGTTGAGTGACGACATCATCGTGTACCCGGCCCATGGTGCCGGAAGCGCCTGTGGAAAAAACATGAGTAAGGAAACTTCCGATACGTTAGGCAATCAGAAAAAAACCAACTACGCCCTCCGTCCCGGATTAACTAAAGAACAATTCATCCAGGAAGTACTCACCGGTTTAATGCCCCCTCCTGGCTATTTCCCCAGCAATGTTCTGTTGAACATTAAAGGATATGAAAGCTTTGATACGGTATTGAACCGCGGAAGCCAGGCGTTAAGTCCTGAAGCATTTGAAGCGGCTGCCAACGAAACCGGTGCCTTGATCCTGGATGCCCGCCATGAACTGGCATACTGCCAAGGTTTTATTCCCAACTCAATTAACATTGGCATTGATGGCAACTTCGCCCCCTGGGCAGGAACATTAATTCCGGATATCAAGCAGGAGATCCTGGTGGTCGCTGAAGAGAGCCGTATACAAGAAGTAATTACCCGTCTCGCGCGTGTAGGTTATGATAATACCATTGGTTATTTGAAAGGTGGATTTGAAGCGTGGAAAAAAGCCAATAAGGAATACGATACCATTGAGTCTGTAACACCCAATGAACTTTATACTCGCCTGCAGGCCGATCCGAAGCTAAACATCCTGGATGTACGTAAGAAAAGCGAATACGATTCAGAACATGTGGTACAGGCCGAAAACCTGCCGCTGGATTACATCAATCAAAATATGGCCGAGGTGGATAAGAATAAAACATATTATGTCTATTGTGGCGGTGGTTATCGCTCCATGACCTTTATCTCGATTCTGCGTGCCCGCGGATACGAGAACCTCATTGATGTAAGTGGTGGCTTCAACGCCATAAAAGCAATCAATAAATTTAAATTAACGGACTATGTTTGTCCGACTACAATGTTGTAACCCTTAATTAAAATTGACTATACACCATGTTTGGATTATTTGGAACTAAAAATTATGAAAATCTGTCCGGGCGCGAGTTCAAGGAAAAATTTCTCGCCACGCCCGGAGCTGTATTAATTGATGTGCGCACACCCGGAGAGTTTCGCTCGGGCTCCATTAAAGGCGCACGTAACATTGATATCATGTCTCCTTCATTTGCCGGAACGATTGATACCCTCGACAAGGACAAGACGTACTTCATGTTCTGCCGCACCGGTAACCGCAGCGGGCAGGCCTGCAACTATATGGCAAAGAAAGGATTTAAAGTGTACAACCTGGCCGGGACTCCTAACGACTGGCCAGCTTAGTTGTGATGTTAGGGTTTGGTTTGAGAAGCCGCCTCGGAAACGGGACGGCTTTTTCATTTTTTATTGAAAGTCATTCGTTTTAAAAGGCAACGTCATACTATTCATTCAGGATCATCAATTCAGATGGATCTATTATAATTCAGGTAATTTTATCTATATTCAGTTATATAAATTCAATTCCAAATATTCTCTTTCGCAAGAGAATCCTTAAAAATCAACCCATGAAAACTAAACCGAATGTTCTGAACCCGGACATTCAAAGCTACAACAACGCTCAATCACCTGAGGAGAAGGCAATCTGCAATACACTCTCCAAAGCGATTGTTCAGCAACTACCAGAAGCGGAAAATAAAATCTGGCATGCCCATCCGGTGTGGTTCCTGGAGGGTAATCCTGTGGTGGGGTACAGTAAATTAAAAGGCGGCATTCGTCTATTGTTCTGGAGCGGCCAGTCATTTGATGAACCTGATCTGCATAATGAAGGAAGTTTTAAAGCCGCAGAGGCACGGTACACTTCGGTTAAACAGATCAACCAGGCAGACCTGAAACGATGGCTTGAAAAAGCCCGGGAAATTCAGTGGGATTACAAGAACATCGTTAAACGCAAAGGCGTACTGGAACGATTGAAATAGAACACGATTGAAAACCATCCCTGCAAGAATAGGAAACCTGATTGCGTCTAAACAAAGAATTGATGTTTACAGCACCACTACAATTGCATTCCTAATTTTATCCATAGCCGGATGGACAATTTCAATTTTATAACCGGCCTGCTGAATCTAGCTGCAGGCATTTTTGCAACCCTTATTGGCTTTAGGGTATTGAAACCCTTCAATCCGAAATGGCAGGAAATTACCAAGTATTACCTGCTGGTGTTTAAATATGGCGGTATTGCAATTATTATCTGGGGCATTTTCAAAATGGTTTCCTCTTAAATTGCATCTTGACTAAATTCGGATGCGCATACTCAGGCTTGCAGGCTTTTGGTTCTTATTCCTTCTGGTCACGTTTATAACCTATTTGGTTGGACTGATCATTACATTTTTATTCGGATCATCCTGGTATACAAACAGTGCGTATACATTGGCTTTGATGCCCAGCCTCATGACTGTTTCGGTTGGTATTATTATCCTGTTTATTTTTTATTCGCATTCCAACCAAAAGACTATTGCCGGGTTGAGCCCTGGATTAGTAGTTTTCTCCCTTTACCTATTGGCAGGTTGCGGTTTGCTCGGTTACTTCGATTATAAGGAAGAACCCATTCAAAATTCATCAGATGTACAGTCCGGATTTATAAATAGCAAAGGAGTTTCACTCTATTACCATCAAAGCATCCCGGATAAAAAATACGCCCCAGTCATCCTGGTACTTCACGGTGGTCCGGGTTCCGGATCTTATTCCATCCGGGCAGCCCTTAGCGACTCCCTGGACAAGCAATTCCGGATGGTTTATTTCGATCAGCGGGCTACGGGCCGGTCGTCATGGGCGGATTCTTTTACACTTGACGATTACATTAACGACATGGAGAGCATTCGCAAGGCATTAAATATTAAAACCTGGTACTTGCTTTCTGTCTCGTGGGGAACAGTGCTTGCCCATGAATACACCACTCGATACCCTGAACAGGTTGAGGGTATTATCAATTGGGGAGGATTGATTTCAAGCCAGGCTGAAACCAGAACAATGATTCATAATCTCATTGAATATTACACTGAATCTAACGATTCCTTGGAAGTTTCCATTTGGAATAACTGGATGAATCAAAGCAAGCCTTACAATCGTCTCCAAACCCTTCGGGTACTCAACCGGGTAAATCAATTGGGAATAAAATCAACTTACGATAAGGCTCAACAAACAAAACGGATACTTGAATACAGAAGAAGAGCTATGCAAGAATGGAATTATACGAAGGGTGAATTAGGTACCAAC
>JALOMY010000126.1 GCA_025455225.1 Cyclobacteriaceae bacterium
CAATCGAAGAGTACTTTACATTTTTGGATCGGGTAGACATCAACTTTTGGTTGACAATCAGGTCAGGTTATTCCTGGATATGGAAAATGATTGTCAGGAACGCGACCTGGATATCAAACCGGTCAATACACTTTTGGATCAGCAGAAATACCTCAAACAATTTGGTGTAACGGAAGAAGAATTCAGGGTGATGCTGATAGGTAAAGATGGAGGAGTTAAGTTAAACAGTCAGCAACCGGTAACTGTAAATCAAATCTTTGAGTTAATTGATTCAATGCCCATGCGCCAGCATGAAATGCGTCAAAAAAAGGAAAAAAGCCGTTCCTATTAAGCCTTCTTTTTACGTAATTGAACTTGTATTTTAAATCCTAAATCTATGTTACAGGAATTCAAAAAGTTTGCCATGCGGGGTAATGTAACACTCGATGCAGCCAATCTGAATCAGCTCAGTGAATTAACCATATTGGGAACCGTCAAGTATGGAAACTTTCTGGCCGGAGTTTTGAATTTCATCATAATCGCATTTGTATTATTCCTCATCGTAAAAGGAATTAATGCAACTAAAAAGAAGGAGGAAGCTGCAGCACCTCCGCCAGCACCACCGGCTGATGTACAGTTGCTTACCGAGATCCGCGACTTACTGAAAAATAAATAGGATTATTGGTTGATAGTTAATCGTTGTTGGTTGTTCGTAATTGTACCGAGCGAATGACGAACAACGATTAACGAAACCGTTCGGCAACAACCAGTTCTTTACTTCCCGCGGTGTATTGGTAAAAACCACTGCCGGTTTTAACTCCCTTATGACCTGCCTGAACCATGTTAACCAGCAAGGGACATGGAGCGTATTTGGTGTTACCAAATCCATTATACAATACATTCAGGATGGAAAGGCAAACATCCAGTCCTATGAAATCGGCAAGCTGTAACGGACCCATCGGGTGAGCCATACCCAGTTTCATCACCGTATCAATCTCCTGCACACCGGCAACACCTTCATGGAGCGAATAAATCGCTTCATTAATCATGGGCATCAGAATTCGGTTGGCCACAAAACCGGGGTAATCATTTACCTCCACCGGTACTTTTTCAAGCAAGCGTGAAAGATTCATGATGGCAGCCGTTACTTCATCGCTGGTATTGTAACCCCGAATAACTTCCACCAGTTTCATTACCGGTACCGGATTCATAAAGTGCATGCCAATAACCTTATCAGGGCGTTTGGTGGCTGCAGCAATTTTAGTAATGGAAATCGATGACGTATTGGATGCCAGGATAGCTTCAGGTTTGCTGAACGCATCCAGATCCGAAAATATTTTCAATTTGAGGTCTTCATTTTCGGTAGCGGCTTCAACAATAAGGTCGGCTTTACCTACACCCGTTTTCAGATCGGTCTGCGTGGTAATGTTGCTCAATGCTTTCGATCGGGTCTCTTCGGTAATGAGTTGTTTGGATACCTGGCGTTCCAGGTTTTTACCAATGGTGGTTATTGCCTTCTTCAGGGCATCTTCTGAAATATCGATGAGGTTAACCGTGTATCCGTATTGAGCAAAAACATGTGCAATTCCGTTGCCCATAGTACCTGAACCAATTACCGCAATCTGCTTCATAGATTTTCTTATTTTGTGCGCAAAGATATAGGTTAACCCATGCCGGCAAAACAAAATCCAATACGGTTGTCATCCAGGTTTTCTGGGCCTTACCGATGGGTTTTATACATTGTGTACAGTGGTGCCATCGGTGTTATTGTTTATTCCACGTTTGGCCGCGGATGGTTCTATGCAGTAAGCCAGTCGGTTTTATATGGCTGGATATTTTTTCTTTTAATCCGGATGACGGTAAAATTTCAGGAAGTCTATTTCGATGACGAATTCCTTTACGTCAGTAAAAAGCAACAAGACTATCTGATTCCATTGGAAAACATCGAGTCCGTTGAAATTGAATCGCTCGGTGGCGTCTACAAAATTAATCTGTACCAGGCCGAACAATTGGGTAAAGAACTCTACTTCAAGACTTCTTTGATTTATCCGCTTAATTACAAGGTAAAGGATGCCCTGGTTAATGTATTTCGTTCCAAAATTGACCACGCAAAAATTCGTAAACGGGAATTTCCCCGTAATGCCTTGATGAGCTAATTGTTACGTTTCAGGTGTGGAAGTGTCTTGCTGGCACTCTTTGGTATTCCGATTTTCAATATATCGGTAGGTTGGCTGCAGACGACTGCTTTTCCATTAAAAATGGCAATGGGACATTTAATTAATTGAGGGTTATGAATCAGTATGTCAAGCCAGCCATTCATGGTGTAATTTTGATCGCCTACTTTGGTTTTGTATTCAGTATGCGACTGATTCAGCAGTTCTTTGGGTTCAATTCCTAACAGGTTTATAACTTCTTTCCAATAGGTTGGCCCAAGTTTATCTTTCGAGGTATCCACTTCATTTATATGACTGCAGATATCAAGAGCAATGGCCTTGGTTTTCTTTCCATCGGATGTAGCCGGATCATAGAGCAGGAATATTTCGTTGGGATGAAACTGCATATACCTGTTTTTTAGAGAAGATTGAATTTAATAAAAAACAGGAATAATTGAAATACGGAATCATTCAATCGTGATTTCTTTCGCCAGACCCATCGCATTAAAGCGAATGATCAATTTACTGGAGGTTGTGAACTCACTTCCGCATTCAGGGGAAGGTGTAATAAAATAGGTGTAAAATTTTTGGTTGCGTGTATATAACTCGTTCTTATCGGGTTTACCCAGCAACTCGATAATACCGGTTTCATCTAAAGCGAGAAGCTTATCCTTTTGTTGACTGATAGCTGATTCCATGCTCGCCCGTTTACCCAAACAACCATCTTTATCGGTTCTCCATGAAACTAAATCCATATTTGTTAATTCGGGCAAAGGTTTGCCGCACGAGGAGAACAAGATGAGTAAAGAAAGGCTAAGCCACCTGAACATGGGAAGGTTGTCGGTTAATGGAATAAAACCATGGAATGGATATAATCAGGAATGCAAGTGCAACTCCATAGTAAAGAGGTGCAAGTTGGAAGAAATAGGTTGCCCCGATCAGTAACACAGGATAGAGCACAATACGGATCCACTCACTCCAGATTACCCAGGTACGATGTTCAAATAAAACACCTAGGTTCACCACGGTTACTGATATGAGCACGGTGAAAATTCCCTTTTCGCCCAGCGTAAACTTATCGGCATTGAAAAGAAACCAGGCCGTTCCTACAAGGCAGATGAGGTATTGAAAGATTACATAGAAGTTCATCGATACTGGTGCCGGTGATTCGTATTTGTGGTAGGTCGCTTTATCGACATCCGGGGCAGACCGGTAGCCGCCCAGGTAATCCGGAAGCCATCCCGGTTTTTTGAACAGATACTTAATTTTGTCCGACCATTTCGGAATACGTTTCAAATCATTGCCCATATCGGCATAATGACTGAAGTTGGCCCACACCGCATTCCAGCTGTTAATAGGTTTGGTAATACCATAGGTTGGGCGCTCTTCCTCTTCCTGAAAGGTGCCGAACATCTTATCCCAAATGATAAGCGTACCTGCATGGTTCTTGTCAATGTATTTCGGATCGCGGCCGTGATGAACCCTGTGGTGGGAGGGCGTATTAAATACATATTCAAACCAGCCCATCTTGTTGATGGTTTCCGTATGAATCCAAAACTGGTAAAGCGTAATCAGGGAGGCCATCAGGGCGTAATCCCAGGTTTTAAAACCTAGAAAGGCCAGGGGTAAGCTGAAAGCGAACGTCCAGATTACCTGGAAAGAACTTTGGCGCAAGGCTACCGAAAGGTTATAATCCTCACTTTGATGATGCACTACATGGCCGCCCCAGAAAAGATTGATTTCATGACTCTTACGGTGTGCCCAGTAATAGGCCAAGTCGGCCAATAAAAACAACATAAGCCAGTAAAGCCAGTTTCGTTCCCATTCGAAAAAACTGAAATGCTGATGCAGCAGTTGATATACTCCGATGGCAAGTATTTTAAAAAACAAACCGGAAAGCTGGGAGGTAATACCACAACTCAGATTAGCTATGGTGTCAGGTAGGCGGTATAGCTTTTGGTGGGTTATTTGTCCGGCTATTAGTTCAATACCGATCAGGATAAAAAAAACGGGAATTGATAATACGATCGGGTTTAAATCCACAGTGATTTTCGTTATTTGCGCTGCAATTTACGAACATGATACTAAAAATAGTCAGGAGCATTTGGTTCATTTCCATGTTGGCGGTTCTGGCCAATTTAATGTATGTCTATGCAGGGCTTCCTGAGGAAGTTGTGGTTCAGGAAGAAGGGCCAACGCTAACCACGGTAGGGAAGGAGACCTTGTTCTACTCCTGGCTGGCCATTGTTGGTGCCGTTAATGTACTGGTCTACCTGTTCAGCAAATCATTGGTACCCGATGAGGGCTTTCGCATCTGGTTTACCGGATTGATCATCACTCTGAATTTCTTCCTCGTGATTGCCTTGAGCTTCATCGGACTGTACAACAGCAGCGAAGCCTTCGATTTCAGCCGGGCAGGTATTGTTCTTTATATCGGTATCGGCTTGATTGCAGCCTGGGTTGTAAGTTGGCCCATTGTCTTATTGGTGAGGAAACTATCTTCTTAAGATTAAGGTTTCAAACTTGTATTGCTAGCTCTTGTTTATCAATCATTTAAATCTCAATAGTTGATTCATTTTTGTAGTTAAGCAAAATTCAAAATCGGTTGAATTGATGCTAAAAATCGCTTTATTGGCGAATTCCCTCATTTTTTAAACTGAATGTTCACTTTTTATGGCCAAAGCAGAAAAATCAGATAAGTCCTCCGGCATGTTCGAGTATACCGAAGCCAGCATTAAATCGCTGGACTGGCGGGAGCACATCCGGTTACGACCGGGAATGTACATCGGCAAGTTGGGCGATGGCACCTCCAAAGATGACGGCATCTATGTGCTGGTTAAAGAGGTAGTCGACAACTCCATCGATGAACACATGATGGGGCATGGTAAAACCATTGATATCAAAATCACCGACAAGAACGTTACCGTACGGGATTACGGAAGAGGTATTCCACTGGGAAAGGTGGTGGATGTGGTGTCCAAGATCAACACAGGGGCGAAATATGATTCCGGGGCATTTCAGAAATCAGTGGGGTTAAATGGAGTGGGTACCAAGGCTGTTAATGCACTCTCCAATTACTTTAAAGTTCAGGCTTACCGTGATGGACAAACCAAGCTGGCTGAGTTCAAGAAGGGTATTCTAACGAATGATCCGAAGATCGGCAAAAGCAATGAGCGCAATGGAACCCTGGTGGAGTTTGAACCCGACAACACCATGTTCAAAAACTACCACTTCATCCCCGAATATCTCGAGGACCTGATGTGGAATTATGCCTTTCTGAATGCGGGCCTGACCATTAACTATAACGGAAAGAAATACTTTTCTAAAGACGGGCTGCTGGATCTCCTGAAGCAGAAGACTGATCCGGAAGAAATCCGCTATCCCATCATCCACATCAAAGGAAATGATATTGAATTTGCAATTACCCATGGTAATCAGTATGGGGAAGAGTATTATTCATTCGTTAACGGTCAGAATACCACGCAGGGTGGTACCCACCTGGCAGCCTTCCGTGAAGGCATGGTTAAGGGGGTGCGCGATTTCTTTAAGAAGGATTTTGATGCTTCCGATATCCGTGCCAGCATTATCGCTGCAGTAGCCGTTCGGGTGCAGGAGCCTGTATTTGAGTCGCAAACGAAAACCAAGCTTGGTTCAGTGAACATGGCTCCGGATGGTCAGTCTGTACGGAGTTATGTGGGTGATTTTGTTGCGAAGGAACTGGAGATCTACCTCCATAAAAATCCAACCGTTGCCGATGCAGTACAGAAGCGCATACTTCAGTCGGAGCGGGAGCGTAAGGAGATTGCCGGCATCAAGAAACTGGCCAATGAACGAGCCAAGAAAGCCAACCTGCATAACCGTAAGCTTCGCGATTGCCGTTTCCATTTTGACGATAAAGACGAACGTGGATTTGGTTCCATGATCTTTATTACGGAAGGTGACTCCGCCAGCGGATCGATTACCAAGTCACGTAATGTGGAAACCCAGGCCGTTTTTAGCTTACGTGGTAAACCCCTGAATTGCTTTGGTCTAACCAAGAAAGTGGTATACGAAAATGAAGAGTTTAACCTGCTTCAGCATGCGTTGAATATTGAAGATGGCCTGGATGGATTGCGCTATAATAAAGTAATAATTGCCACCGATGCCGATGTTGATGGCATGCACATACGCCTGCTGCTGATGACGTTCTTCCTCCAGTTCTTTCCCGACCTGGTGAAAGCAGGACACGTTTACATTTTGGAAACTCCATTATTCCGTGTACGCAATAAGAAAGAAACCATTTATTGCTACAGCGAAGAAGAAAAGCAGGAGGCCATGACGAAACTGGGCAGTAAACCTGAAATCACCCGTTTTAAAGGATTAGGTGAAATCTCACCTGACGAGTTCGGAAAATTCATTGGGGAGAATATCCGTCTTCAGCCTGTACAAATCGACAAAGACAGTCATCTGAAGCAGGTATTGGAATTCTATATGGGCAAGAACACACCCGATCGCCAGGATTTCATTATTGATAATTTAAGGATTGAACTTGATAAAGTTGAATCGCTGGAAGAAATACAAGAACCAGCTTAATGTCTCAGTGCTTTGCGGTCTTATTCCCGATAGCGATCAGGACCGCGAAGACGCAAAGACGAATTGTAATTCATTGAGAAGAAAAGCTTAAGCACTGTAATGAGCAAGAAAAAGCAAGCTGTTAAAACACCTGAAGTCAAATCGAAAGGCAAAAAGAACCAGGAAGGAATAATCTCCATAGGTGTTGATGGCCTGTATCAGGAATGGTTTCTTGATTATGCCTCGTATGTGATTCTGGAGCGTGCCGTGCCACGCATTGAAGATGGTTTAAAACCTGTACAACGGAGAATCATGCACTCCCTGAAGGAGATGGATGACGGCCGTTTCAATAAGGTGGCGAACGTAATCGGGAACACGATGCAATACCACCCCCATGGTGATGCAGCCATAGGTGAAGCCATCGTTAATATTGGCCAGAAGGATTTGCTGATTGAAACCCAGGGTAACTGGGGTGATGTGCGCACCGGGGACAGCGCTGCAGCCCCAAGGTACATTGAGGCACGCTTATCTAAGTTTGCACTGGATGTGGTTTACAATGCTCAAACCACGGAGTGGCAGCTGTCGTACGATGGGAGGAAAAAAGAACCCGTTACTCTTCCGGTAAAATTTCCCTTGTTGCTGGCACAGGGGGTGGAAGGTATTGCCGTAGGATTATCCACCAAAATCCTTCCGCACAATTTCTGTGAATTGATCAAAGCTTCCATTGATGTGCTGAAAGGGAAGAATCCGAAGATCTATCCCGATTTCCCTACCGGTGGCATTGCCGACTTCAGCGAGTACAACCAGGGATTACGTGGAGGTAAAATTAAAGTAAGAGCGAAGATTGAAATTGTTGATAAAAAAACATTGGCAATCAAAGAGATACCCTTCTCTACCACAACCACTTCCTTAATGGAATCCATTGTGAAGGCAAGTGAAAAGGGGCAGATCAAAGTAAAACAGGTAGTGGACAACACGGCTAAAGATGTCGAGATCATGATCCACCTTCAGCCGGGACAATCACCTGAAGTTGCCATGGATGCGCTTTACGCCTTTACCGATTGTGAGATCAGCATTTCGCCCAATGCCTGTGTGATCGTGGAGGACAAGCCTCAGTTCATGACGGTAAACGACATCCTGAAATACAACACCCAGCAAACTGTATCGCTGTTAAAGCAGGAGTTGGAAATCAGGAAGGCCGAGTTGAAGGAGAAAATCCTGGTCTCATCTCTGGAAAAAATATTTATTGAGAATCGAATTTACCGGGACATTGAAGAGTGCGAAAGCTGGGAAGAAGTTATCAGCACCATCGATAAGGGCCTGAAGCCTCACAAGAAGAAATTTTACCGC
>JALOMY010000364.1 GCA_025455225.1 Cyclobacteriaceae bacterium
ACCAGGTTTTCAAGATGCTCCTGTTCTTCAAACAGGTTACTATGCCATCGTACTAAAAAAATAAACGCGACAATCAATACAGTCACCAGAAATCCAACAACCGGGTACTGAAACGAATAGTACCCTGAAATAATAATCAATAAGGCAACCAGCAAACGTGCATTTGAAACCCGGTTAACTATTTTTTTCTTATCAATTACCTGCTCAGAAAACAGGTTATGTCGCTGATGGTACAACGCATGACGTTCAGCTGAATTCATTACTTTACAATTGCTTTTCGATGATGCGCATAACCAGTTCAAGGGCTTTGGCATCCACATCATCAAAATCATTCAGTGAATCGCTGTCAACATCGAGCACCAGGTAAACTTCACCGTTTCTGAAAGCTGGCAATACGATTTCTGATCTGGAAGCCGAACTGCAGGCAATGTGGCCGGGAAATTCATCGACATTCGGAACAATAATGGTTTTCTTTTCTTTCCAGGCGGTACCACAAACTCCTTTACCATACTGGATACGGGTGCAGGCAATCGGGCCTTGGAATGGGCCCAGCACCAGTTGCTTGTCTTTCACCAGGTAAAAACCCACCCAAAAAAAATTCATTGCTTGCTTCAGGGCAGCAGCAATGTTAGACAGATTAGCTATAAGATCCGGTTCATCAGAAACCAGCGCATCAATTTGAGGAATCAGCGTTTGATATCGCTCCTGCTTATCGGCAGATGCAGAAATTATCAGTTCTTCAGCCATAGTGCAAAGTACAAAGGAGGGAATGTTAACTATGAATCCCTTTAAATTTTTCTTAATTCTTTAACCGTTCGTTCATTTTCAACATTACCGGTATTAAGGGTAGAAGCGGGTTCGAATAAAAGAAGTTCCACTTCCTCCTCGGCTACCGGACGGTGCTCGATACCGCGGGGAACAATGATCATTTCTCCGGGATTTAGTTCAACCGTTTTATCCCGAAATTCCATTTTTAGTTTCCCTTTAGTAACCAGGAATAATTCATCTTCCTGTTCATGATGATGCCAGATAAATTCACCTTTCAATTTTAATCTTTTCCATGAATCGGGTTGAAATACCAGAGTTTATCCGTCATGACGGATTCTGTATGTAAAAGGTTTCCTTTCAACACAGGCGCTTCAATACCCTTGCCCATAAATCGGGGTGAACTAAAAACACGGGCTTCATCCCATAATCCTTGATCAACAAAATATTGAATGGTTTGGGCACCACCTTCTATAAGGATCGATTGAATACCCCGGCCATTTGCATCATGAAGCAGTTGTTCAAGAAAATTCTGCTCGTCCAACCGAACCAGGATTAGATTTTCATGTTCTTCATGTTTCAGTAGATTATAAACAAGGGTCTTCTGACTTCGGTCGAAGACATGAAGCTTATCACTCAATTTTAAAAACCGGTCGATTACCATCCGAACCGGATCCCGGCCTGCCCCATTGCGAACATTTAACCTGGGATTATCATGAAAGACCGTTTTGGTGCCCACAAGGATGGCATCTTCTTCACTGCGCCATTTATGAACCAGTTGACGTGAGTACTCATTGCTGATCCACTTTGAATCGTAATTCGAATGCGCAATAAAGCCATCAGACGATTGTGCCCATTTCAAAACAAGATAGGGTCGGTTCCTTTCAATTTGAGTAAAAAATCGCTTGTTTAATTCATGGCCTTGCCGATTGAGTATACCGGTTATTACTTCGATGCCAGCTTCACGTAACTTCCTGATTCCTTCACCTGCAACCTTCGGATGAGTGTCCATGTTGGCGATCACCACTTTCTTTACTCTATGCTTTACCAGAAGATCAACACAGGGTGGTGTCTTACCATAATGGGAGCAGGGTTCAAGGTTAACGTATACCGTGCTTTCTTTTAATAAGTCCTTATCGGCAACCGAGGCCACGGCATTTACTTCGGCATGAGCTTCACCAAATTTGCGGTGATAGCCTTCACCTATGATTTTTCCTTCGTGAACAATTACACAGCCGACCATCGGATTAGGACTGACATAACCTCTTCCCAGGTTGGCCAGTTCGAGGCATCGCTGCATAAATAATTCATCCTGATGGTGATCGTGCTTCTTCATCCGTATACTTGCAAAGATTGGTAAATCCCGTGAACTCCAAAAAACTCTTTACAGAACTCGTTTTGAAAATTCATCTGAACGAATCGGTTGATGAAATCAACCGGATGATTCTGATGCTTATGGAACATGAATTTGGATTGACCACGTCAGAGATTCTTACAGGGAGAGAAGTACAATGGAATCTGCAAACAGAATCCAACTGGTCTGAATACATCGACCGTCTGAATCACAACGAGCCGGTTCAATACATAATCGGGGAAGCTGATTTATATGGCCGCAGGTTTAAAGTGAACCGATCGGTTTTGATTCCCCGGCCGGAAACGGAAGAACTGGTTTACCTGGTCATCAACCGGGTTAAGAAAGATTATCCGAATGGAGCAAAAATTCTGGATGTCGGAACCGGAAGCGGCTGTATTGCTATTACCCTTAAACTGGAACTAAAACAATCGGAAGTCTTTGCCACCGATATTAGCCAGGGAGCCCTCCAGGTAGCTTCACAAAACGCTCGTCATCATGCTGCTTCGGTTACCTTCTTGCATCATGATGTTCTTCACGATCCCATACCCATGAAAAACCTGGATATACTTGTCAGTAATCCACCCTACATTGCCCGGCATGAACAAGTTTCCCTGAAACCAAATGTTGTTGAATTCGAGCCTCATACAGCATTGTTTGTTGAAGATGTTGACCCGCTTCTTTTTTACAGGGCTCTTGCTGATCAGGGAAAAACAGCCTTAAAACACGGTGGTCTTGCTATGGTTGAAATCAATGAACGCCTGGGCCATGAAACGGCTGAAGTGTTTTTGCAGGCAGGTTATAATCCTGTATCAGTTATTCCGGATCTTTCCGGAAAAGACCGCATCGTTATTGCAACACATTCACCGAAATGAAACCCCTACTCTTACTTCATGGAGCTCTCGGTTCAAAATCACAGCTTGAGCCACTCAGGCAAAAGCTTGAACAAAATAGAAGAATTGTATTTACCCTGAATTTTTCCGGACATAGTGGTGAACCGTTTCAAATAGATTTTGGAATTGCGGCTTTCGCGGATGATGTTATCCGGTTTATGAATAAACAGTTGCTGAGCCAAGTTGATGTTTTTGGTTACAGTATGGGCGGATATGTTGCCGTTTGGCTAGCGCATAAATTTCCGGAACGAATCGGAAAGATTTATACACTGGGAACCAAGTTTGACTGGTCACCCGAATCTGCTCAAAAAGAGGTTCGCAAACTTGACCCAATTAAAATCCAGGAAAAAATTCCAGCCTTTGCCCGCATCCTGGAACACCGGCAT
>JALOMY010000365.1 GCA_025455225.1 Cyclobacteriaceae bacterium
GATCATAATTATCAATTGCTGGATGTAGATCCCGAACGCTATGGTGAGGATGAGGAGATGAAGGAACTGGTGAAGAAAGCCCGCGAACCCTATCGTGAAAAGTTAGACCGTGTAATTGGAACTACCAAAGTGCCTTTGGTTCGGTATTATGTTATCGAGACACCGATGGACAACCTGATTACCGATGCCATCATGTGGAAGTTTAAACCGGATATCGCCTTAAGCAATGGATTTCGTTTTTGTCCGCCTTTGGTTCCTGATCCAAAAACAGGAGTAGCTGAAATAACGATGGATTACTTGTGGAGTATGTTACCAGTAGACAGTGAGGCGAAAACCGGATTAATTACCGGAAAACAATTGTGGGACTGGATGGAAAAAGAATTACACAATGCATTTGCAAAAGATCCTGCCAAACGGTTTGGCGGATGGGTTGTTCGGTTTAAAGGCATGGAAGTGAACTTCACCATTGGCAATGACCCGGGTAAACGCGTGAACTGGATTAAAGTAAAGGGCAAACCACTTGATCTGAATAAGACGTATACCTTTGTTGCCTGCGAACGCGAAGGAGATCCGGATACAACCATTTGCCGTGTAGATAATGTGGCAACACCTACACGACTGGGTTTTACCATGCACAAAATTCTGGAAGAATATCTTGCCAAACATTCACCGGTTGCACCTAAACTGGAAGGACGTGCCAACGCAACGGATGCCCCTCAAACCTTGTTGACGCAGCTCATGGGATTTGGATACGAATTCAGGTAAACTTTATTCCTTTTCGAATTGATAATACAGGTTTTTGTATTCGGATTTATTTTCAGTTTCCTGGGATCAATTCCACCGGGTACGTTAAATCTTTTAGTGCTTCAAATGGGATTGGAGCATCGCATCAAGGCTGCCCTTCGGTTTGCCCTGGCCGTATCCATTGTAGAATATCCATACGCCTGGATTGCCGTTGAGTTTGAGCAAATCATAACCTCATCACCAACCGTAATGGAAAATTTCCAGTTATGGGGAGCCATCATTATGACTACCATTGGTGTGTTTAGTTTATGGTCAGTTCGAAAGCCATCCACCATAACGGTTAAACTTCAGCAAAGTGGATTTCGCAGAGGATTGATTCTGAGCCTTCTCAATCCGCAGGCGATTCCGTTCTGGATAGCCCTTACGGCTTATTTAAAATACCAGGGATGGATTGATATAAGTACCGGCTGGCGCTTACACAGTTATATTCTGGGGACTTCGGTTGGGGCCATGGCGCTGTTAACGCTGCTTGCTTTAATGGCGCACAAAGTTGCATCATCCTTTCGCGACAACCGTTTAATCCGAATGATCCCGGGAATAGTATTATTATTTCTTGGAGTAATAGGCTTTGCACGCTATTTATTCTTTTGATTTGCACCCGGAAATAGAGGTTAATCTATGATTGCGAAGGGAACGAAATTGTATAGCATCATTCATTATAAATGTCCGCGTTGCCATAATGGTGATTTGTTTCTGTCTGCTGCCTACTCTAAAAATTTTATGAAAATGCCCGATCGTTGTTCGCACTGCGGATTATCGTATCAACCGGAGCCATCCTTTTACACCGGGGCCATGTATGTTAGTTATGCCTTACAGGTTGCGTTGTTCACAACAGTGTATGTTGCCTTGCGGGTTTTGTTTAATCCTTCTATGGTGGCCTATATTATTACTACTATTGTAGCTGCTGTTCTGCTCCTTCCGGTAACCCTGCGGTTATCGCGCACCATTTACATTAATTTTTTCTACCGGTACAGGCCTGAGTTCGATCATGCTGATAAGATAGAACAACCATGAGCAAACAATTCTGGAATGATCGCTATTCTTCGGTTGATTCCGTATATGGAAATGAACCTAATGAATTTTTTAAACTCCAGTTGAAGAATCTTGTTCCCGGCACGCTGCTATTGCCAGGCGAAGGGGAGGGACGGAATGCATTATATGCAGCAAAGAATGGTTGGAATGTATTTGCTTTTGATTTCAGCGAAGAAGGTCAACGTAAGGCGCTTCAAAAGGCCAAAGCACACGGCTTAACTATTCATTATTCACTGGAGGATATTCAGCAAGTTCAATTACCCGCTGAACAGTTTGATGCTATTGCCCTCATCTACATTCACCTTCCTCATCAACTTCGAAAAGTATTCCATGCCCAATGTGTTAATGCGTTGAAGCCCGGAGGAACGCTGATCATGGAGATATTTTCCACCCATCAGCTTGCGTATAACTCGGGCGGTCCGAAAGATCCTCAATTGCTTTATTCCGTGGATGAACTGGCAGAAGACTTTAATACCTTAAACGTATCAGTTTTTCTTGAAGAAATCATTCACCTGAATGAAGGTGCATTTCATCAGGGCCCTGCATCGGTAGTCCGGCTTGTGGCCACTAAATAGTTTCAGAAACAGAAAAGTAAAACTGTGACAAAAATCACGGAAATCCGGTAGCTGAGCCTGTACCTTTGTATCAGATTAGTAATTGCCATGGAACAAAAGAAAACCTTCAGCGAGTTAAT
>JALOMY010000127.1 GCA_025455225.1 Cyclobacteriaceae bacterium
ACCCGTCAACACGGATGGTTTGAACAACGACTTACCTAATAACATCCGAACGCATTCCTGTATACCTTCGGTAATGGAAGGATGAGGATGAACACATTCAGCCAGCTCTTCAATCCCTTTATCCATCGAAATTAGCAAGGCTACCGCCTGTATGGCACTTGATGCATGATTTCCCACAACCTTCATACCTAAAATCTTCATTTGGTCATCGTTGGTTACCAATAATTTTATAAAACCCTGGGTATTTCGCTTAGCAATGGCTCTTGGTATGCACGAATAATCAAGGGTTACCACCCGGTAATCGATTCCTTTTTCACGGGCATGGGTTTCATTTAATCCAACACCGGCCACTTCGGGATTTAAAAACATAATGGTACTGATGTTTTCGTAAAGAAGTTTCCGGGATGGGTTGCCGAAGATTTTCTCAACAGCATACCTACCTTCCAGTTCGCCAACGTTTACTAATGATATATCTGCCGTTATATCACCGATGGCATAAATATTTGAAATATTTGTTTGCGTATCATTGTCTTCAATTCCGCGCCTGGAGATGTGAATATCCACATGCTTTTCGTCCCAAAGGTTCTCATAATTCGGTGTTCGACCGACTGCCACAAGCCCTTTCTCTACATTAAAGATTTCCTTGCTTCCGTCATCGTATTCCAGTTCATATTCCACACGTCCGTGATGTATTTCCATACGGATAAGGCGTGAATTGCGGTGAATGTGAACCCCGTTATTTTCCATATTTCGTTCGATAACCCGAACGATATCATCATCTTCAAATGGAAGAATACGGTCGCCTTTATCAATCAGATGTACTTTTGTTTTGCCAAAGCCGGAGAAAATGGTAGCATATTCACATCCGATTACCCCCGCCCCTACTATGACCATGCTTTCAGGAAAGTCTTCCATATCTTCTATCCCTTCACTGGTCATAATTATTTTCTCGTCAATTGGAATTTCCGGAAGGTGGCGAGGCCTGCTTCCGGTTGCCAGAATTATATTTTCTGCATACACCACTTCTTTGGACGCACCTTGTGAAATCTCAACTTCATGCTGACTCAGTAACCGGGCACTACCCGATTTAAAATGAAGTGCCCTGGACTGACGCAGAAGATCCATGTGCTCTTCCAGCATATGTTTCCTTTCCTTAACTGCCCGTTTCACTTCAGCCTGAATTTCTTTATATGAAATACTTGGCGATTCAAGGTTGTATCGTTTCAAATTTTTCTGAAAAACCGATGCCTCCCGGGCTAATTCCCACCAGGTTTTAGACGAAAGAGCCCCATTGGTTACCCCGGCTCCTCCAATATTATTGCGTTCTACGAGAAGTACTTTTTTCTTAAAATCCACAGCGCGCATAGCTGCGGCATAACCGGAAGGTCCTGCACCTATTACAACAAGATCAAATTTTTCCATAGACAAATGGTTTCCATACCATTAGGAAAGACAAGATACAACTAAGAATATAATACTGCTTACCCGGGAAGGTAATTTCCTGCCACCATACATCGCACACTGCCTCCTCCATGGCGTTCTATGGTATCAATGGGAATGGGTACCATTTCTGCGTACCGGCTTATGGCATCAATCTGTCCTGGTAATAGGGAATTAAACGCACGGGATGACAGAAGCACGAGTAGTTCTTCTTTTCGATTCCTCACCTCAATTAAATTTCCAGCAAAAGAAAGCATCTGCTGATAACTGATTGCAACAACTTTATGTCCGGTTGCTGCGAAACTGCTGAGCAACCTTTCCTGATCATCTTCCGAGTGAATGGCGTCCAGGCAAATCACCACAAATCGTGTTCCTACTCCCATAACAACATTGGTATGATAAACCGGCAAGCCTTTTTGGTCTACAGCATTGAAGACCAAAGCGCGGTAATCTAAAATTTGAGCAACCTTGTGCACCAATTCTTCATTAGTTCGTTCAGAACGTGAAGCATAGATAATTTTATTTACATAATCTAAAACCAGGCTGCCGGTTCCTTCCAGGTATCTCCCCCTGCTTTCTTCATGCGACAGATCGATTATTTCGGTTACTGCGAAATTCTTTCTGAGGGATTCAATTACATCCACTCTTCGTTCGGCTCTCCGGTTAAGAGCCATCATGGGATATATTATAATCCGACCATCCGGATGCAACGTAATCCAGTTGTTCGGAAATACGGCATCAGGCTTTTCCACAATCGCGGTATCATCAAAAACCTGTACATCAATTTCGTGGGCTCCCAATAAGTCCACCATGTTATTCAATTCTTTAATTGCATTCTGCACAACTGATTCAGCACTCGTGCCTGGTAATTGTTGAAATGGATTGGATGAAAAAGTTTGCTGGTTAAAACCAAACGATGCGGGTCTTACCATCAAAATACGTTGCGGAGCCTGATGAACAGCCATGTTACGAAATTCCAACCCATAATTACTTAATTTTACCCATCCTAAAAATGACTATGGATTACATTTCGAATGTTGACACAGAACTCTTCTTTATTTTAAACGGATTACATACACCGTGGCTTGATCCGGTAATGTTCTACATGTCAATGACTGTTTTTTGGATACCCCTCTTTATATTTCTAATCTACCTGATAATTAAATCTTTTGGTAAGACCAGCTGGATACCCTTGATCTGTATTGCAGTTTGCATTGTATGCACCGATCAGATTACCAGTGGTATTATGAAGCCCGCATTCGCACGGCTACGCCCGACTCATGAACCCCTGCTTAAGGAAAGAATACATACGGTTAATGGCTACAGAGGAGGGCGGTTTGGATTTGCCTCAAGCCACGCAGCGAATACATTCGGTGTAGCCACATTTCTTTTTCTTCTTCTTCGCAACCGGTACCGATGGATCAGCCTGCTCTTTATATGGGCATTAGTAATGAGTTATACCCGAATTTACCTGGGTGTTCATTATCCGGGAGACATTCTGGTAGGAACCGCTATCGGAATTCTTTGCGGATGGTTAGTATTCAGTCTAACTAAGTACCTGTTAAAAAAGAACAAGGTACAAGTACGGCTAAATGCGGATCAATAATGATCCGATTATGAGCATATTAATTACAATTATTCAGTAAGATTAATTACCGCGTACCTCGGCTCCAAAATTTTTAGTGGTATGACGCACGCTCGGGTCACCCGTGTAATTAACAATAGCACCAAATCCGGCATTGATCTCGATTTCATCAGTTGCGCGAACATCGACTTCTGCACCCATGCTGGCGCTTACATAAACCAATTTACTTTCGAGATGCGATGCCTTTAACACTCCCCCCATGTTGGCTTTAATATCTAACGTTTCCGACTTGCCTTCTACATCCATTATACCTCCCATGGTAACTTTTGTAATCAGATTCTTAGCAAGAACATCCATCCGCATTTCCGCACCCATGCTGGATTGCAAGGCAAGATTTCTGCTTTTCAAAACATCAACGGTATACACTTCTGCACCGGCCTGGGCTTTAATATCTGTTAATTCGGTATAGTATACCGTAACCTTTACATAACGACTGCGGGGATAATCCGAAGTCCATTCGTTCATATAATGCTTATTGCGAAGCTTAAGCTGAAGCTCACCCCGGCTAACTTCGCTTATGATATTATCACGGTCGAATCCCCTGTAATCCATCACTACTTCATTTTTATCTGCCTTGATTAATTCAACCTCGAAGGGTCCGAAAACATCGATCTTATCAAAGGAATCAAATTTTTCAACGGATTTCTGTGAATATCCTAACGTGCTGATTATAAGGGAAATAACAAAAAATAAGTGTTTCATAATTCAGGAATTTTACTTCATAGACGCACACTGTATGGTAAACGTTGCGTAACCCGAAAAAATTTTCAGATCCTATTTCTGAGCCTCTAACAAGCGTTTAATGTATTTGCCCAAAATATCAAATTCAAGATTTACCCGGTCTCTGGCCTTAAGGGTTCCAAATGTTGTATTTTCAAACGTGTAAGGAATAATAGTAACCCGGAAACTGCCAGTTACCGAGTTAAAACACGTGAGGCTTACTCCATCAATTGCAACAGAACCCTTTTCAACGGTAATGTTTCCACCGGATGGATCGTATTCAAAATCAAATAACCAACTTCCCTCCACTTCCTGTACCCGGGTGCATAAGCCAACCTGGTCGACATGCCCCTGAACGATATGTCCATCAAACCTGCCATTGGCTGGCATACTCCGTTCGAGGTTTACAACACTTCCTTCCTTCCAGTCACCCAGGTTTGATTTCTTTAGGGTTTCATCAACGGCTGTGACCCAGTGGCCCTGGTCGGTAATTTTCGTTACCGTAAGGCATACACCATTATGAGCAAGGCTTTGATCAACTTTCAATTCATTGCTGATGGGACTGGCTATCAGGAAATGCCGGTTCGATTGATCCTGCACAATGCGAACCACCTTTCCTTTCGACTCAACGATTCCGGTAAACATGATCTACTTCGATTTACTTTCCAGTTTCTGAACAGCTTCCCGCTGATCGGGCCTTACCGTTGGATATTGAATACCTAATTGTTCGAGATAGGTTTTGTATTTGGCCGGGTTGTAATAAAGTGGTTTTAACTTTGGCTTATAATCTTCCATAATTTTCTGGTTGAGATAAATAGCCGGGTTATCCTTCTCACCTACCAAGGGAGTATATTGAATGTCTTTGGTTTGCTCAGTTCGGTAATATTCCCATGCATTGGCAATGATCTCCGGTTTCAATAACAAATCAAGTAATGTCATGGCCTCGGCTTTGGCTCCGTAGATAATACCTTTATGGGCAATGGGTGTTGCCATTGAAATAGCATTACTCCAATGATGCCCGGGAAGTCCAGGAATATTGGATGGATACCGCAATACAATGGTTGGCAAAGACCAGCTGATATCAGCGATATCATCAGACCCACCGCCCATCGCCATTAACTGCCGACCCATAACATTAATTGTTCCTGTTGGGCTCGGAAGTCCCAGGGTATCCAGCTTAACTGCAAGGCCCTCAACCTTCGGAGCTTTCATCTCCAATTGAACTGCTTTTGCCAGTAACTGGTCTTCAGCTGACCAGGTTGGTAATCCCACTTGCCTGATGTTGTTATACATCGTTTCAGCCAGCGGTTTGTTAAAATGCCCTGGCCAGGCCGATCCCAGGATTTCATAACTGAATTTGGTATCCGTCATCAAGGCAGCACCTTCTGCAATCTTCACACCGGTATCAAACAGCTTTTTGATGTCCGGATAAGTTCGTTCCCGAAAATAATACCACACAGATGCCTTTGACGGCACTACATTAGGCTGATCGCCTCCATCCGAAATTACATAGTGAGAGCGTTGCGTAAGTTCAAGGTGTTCCCTTCTGTAATTCCACCCGATGTTCATTAGTTCTACGGCATCCAGCGCACTCCTTCCACGCCATGGTGCACCTGCAGCATGGGCGGCTGATCCTTCAAAAGTAAAACGAACGGAAACAAGACCGTTCATACCTGAATCGCCATACGATACACCCAGGTTATTACCTACATGAGTAAAGATGCATGCATCAACATCTTTAAAATAACCGGCCCGCACATAATAAGCTTTTGTGCCAACCAGTTCCTCAGCAATTCCAGGCCAGAGCATGAGTGTTCCTGAAATTTTCTCCCGCTCCATTATCTTCTTTAAGGCCAGGGCAGCAACAATATTTACGGCTTGTCCGGAATTATGTCCTTCTCCATGTCCCGGAGCACCTTCTACCAACGGGTCGTGATAAGCAACCCCAGGTTTTTGAGAAGCTTTAGGTATACAATCTACATCTGAACCTAAAGCAATAACAGGTTTACCGGAACCCCAGGTTGCAATCCAGGCAGTTGGCACCCCGGCAATGCCGCGTTGCACTTTAAATCCGTTTTTCTCCAGGAGATTGGTCAGGTACGTGAAGGTTTCAAATTCCTGGAAACCGAGTTCGGAAAAACTAAAAAGCATGTCATTAATCTGCTGACCCAGCAAAGCATTTTTCTCAACCTCATTAACAATTTCGGTCTTAAGCTTTTCAAGCTTTTGTATTTCGGATTGTGAATAAACACCAAACGAAACCAGCAATACGGATAGAGTAAATATATATTTCATAGGCAGGAAAAATTTCGATCGGTGGGAAAGATAGGGATTTCTAAAGGCAGGTCCACACCTAAATTGTTCAATGGAATACGGTCTATTTAAGCCAATAAGGCTATTAATTAAATATTTTGGTTTATTTTATAAACTACTTTATATTTAAAACGTAGAAGGAACTATGAACCGAACTTACACTCCAAGTAACCATTCAACCGAAATGCGATTAACGTATTTCGGGGCTGCTCCACACACCCTGGTTACGTCCCTGATTTGGTTTTTAGCCGGACTTTCAGGAGAACTTCACTCGCCTGTTATGGGCATAACAGTTTTGATTGTTGGTGGTATGTTTATTTTTCCGGCAGGAGAACTCATCCGGAGAGTGATGTTCGTTCACACCTATATCCGTGAAGGGAACCGTCTGCCCCAGTTCTTCATGTTGCTTGCTTTTACCGTACCGATGAGTTATCCACTGATCTACCTGATTGTGAAGCAGGATATTAACCTTTTCTTTCCCTCATTCATGATTGTAATCGGGGCTCATTACCTGCCTTTTGTTTTTGGTTATGACATGAAGTCATTCGGGGTACTTTCCCTGGTGATGGTTACCCTGGGAACTTACTTCAGCTTATCAAAACCAATGGTGTTTTCGACTCCGGCCTATATCACCTCATGTATCTTATTGGTATTCGCTGTACTTCATTATGTCAAGATTAAAAAAGAATTAAAATGAATAACGAATCAGAATCTTTAACACCTCAGCAAAGTCTGGATGTGATCAGCGCCATGATCAACCAGGCGCAGGGTAAAATGAAAAAAAACAGCTTTTATTTTTTACTCTGGGGTTGGGCTATTGCCCTGGCTTACTTCGGCATGTATGCCATCATGAAATTTACACATTATCCACACCCCTACCTGGTTTGGATAATCACCCTGCCAACCTGGATTATTACTATGATCTATGGGAGCCGGCAAAATAAACAAGCCCAGGTTTTTACACACCTGGATAAAACCAACATGTGGTTATGGATTTCTTTTGGAATTACCATACTACCGATTGTGGTGTTTATGTATAAAATAAATTACAACCTCAGTCCGGTGATATTGATTATTACGGCAGTCCCAACGTTTCTTACCGGCATCATGCTCCGGTTCAAGCCATTGCTTTTCGGAGGTATCAACTTTTGGTTATGCGGAATTATCGCCTTCATGGTTGATTACCAGACTCAATACCTGGTGGGTGGAATTGCTATTATTTTCGGATATCTGATTCCGGGTTATCTTTTAAAACGGATTCACGAGAAGTAAAATGTTGAAGGACCTTGATCCCTTGCTTCATTCCCAGTTACGGTTGGGAATTATGTCGATCCTGATGAGTGTTGAATCTGCCGAGTTTACTTATCTGAAAGAAAAGACCAATGCTACGGCTGGTAATTTGAGTGTGCAACTCGACAAACTTTCGGAAGCAGGATACATCAGTATTGAGAAGTCCTTTCGCGGAAAAAAACCATTAACCACATGTAAAATTACGCGTACCGGGCTGAAAGCCTTTGAAGATTATGTTAACGCTTTAAAATTCTATATAAATCCTTAACCTCAACAAGTAGCATTATGAAAAACATAATTTTAATTCTAATTGCCTTCGCTGGTGTTTACCTGGGTGATGGCATGGCCCAGGGAACAGCCCCGGAAACCCTGAAAAAACAAATGAATTTATGTCCGGCCGATGGAAAGGAGAAGCTTCTATCCGGCAACGCGATGGAAGCACCTTGATTCTCAATCAGGAAGAAATTATTCAATTCAAGCTTGATGATACGGTTTTAATGATTGAAGGTATAGGCCGAACCACAACAGATAATCAAATTGCTTTTAATGCCCTGGCATTGATCTCCTATGAT
>JALOMY010000128.1 GCA_025455225.1 Cyclobacteriaceae bacterium
GGATTTATGCTGACTCACTTATTTCATGGAGAATCAATCTACATCCTGGTAAGTGGAGGTGTTTCCATGATAATTGCCGGATTGTTGAGCCTTCGGGTTGATGATATGGACGAGGTAGTTTTACCTTCAAAGAAACAGCCTGGCTAATGAAATGACTTTCGAGACAAGAGCATTGTTAAAATTGAATAAATTCCCGGTGATAGAATAGAAGTAACCCTCTATAAATAATTTATTCCAGGCATTCATTTTGTTAGATTGCATTCAAATCTGAAATTATGGTAATCCGTATTCTACCTTTGTTCCTTTGTATTCTCATTCTGGCTTCCTGTTCATCAGGCAAAAAAGCCTATGTGCGGGGTAATTATTACGATGCCGTTATGCAATCCATCAGCCGGTTACGTCAGAATCCTGATCATTCCAAGTCAAAGGAAACTTTACGAAACAGCTATCCCATGGCCGTTGAATGGTTTGAAACCGATGCTAAAAATCAAATCGAATCCAATTCACCCGATAAGTGGAGAAACGCCTTGCTGGCCTATGAACAGATCAACAATATGTATGAAGCCATACGCCAGTCACCCGGGGCGTTAAAAGTTATCAGCAATCCTAAGAATTATTATTCCGAAATGGGGCCGCTTAAAGAAAAGGCTGCCGAAGAATTGTACAACGGTGGCATTACTTTTCTTATGAAAGGCACGCGTGAAGATGCCAAACGTGCCTACCTGCAATTTGCTGAGGCCAACAGATATGTTCCCGGCTATAAAGATGTTGTCGAATATCTCGATAAATCCAAATTTGAAGCCACCACCTTTGTAGTTGTTGAACAGGTTGCTGTACCTGCCCGTTATAATTTAAGCGGTGGATTTTTCCAGGATAAAGTCGAAGAATTTCTGAATCGGAATTATCCAGACCAGGGGTTTGTAAAATTCTATACACCTCAGGCCGCTCAAAGCATGCGGTTAGCACGCACTGACCAGATTCTTCGCATTCAGTTCGATGATTTCAGCGTGGGTAATACCACGATTCGGGAACGGGAGGAAACCGTGAAGAAGGATAGTGTAAAAGTAGGTGAAGCCAAGGTGGATGGAAAAACCATCCCGGTTTACAACACGGTAACGGCAAAAGTAACTACCATCAGAAAAGAGGTGGTTTCAGAAGGCTTATTGAGCATGATTATCGTTGATGCCAGAACTGGCGGAGTATTAACTGCACGCAAATTTCCAGGCCGTTACGAATGGTTTACCACCTGGGGCCGTTACAATGGAGATGAACGGGCATTATCGCAACAACAAATTGAAATGTGCAGACGAAAGGAAATCCAACCGCCTGATCCGCAATCCTTATTCCTGGCTTTTACCAGTCCAATTTATGATCAGTTGATTCCTGCGATCCGGTCATTCTACCAGAATTATTAATGAATCGAAACAGAAATTCGGAAAGGTTGTAAACCATTTGAAGGGTTTAATAGTTATTGAGGAATGAAGTTATTCGCAGTAATCCTGTTGATGTTTGCATCAGGTATTTCATTTACCCGGCAATCCACAGATAAAAGTATAAAATCCATGCACGATGAATTGAGTATTGCAACCTTTGGTGGCGGATGTTTCTGGTGTACAGAAGCCGTTTTCCAGCGTGTCAAAGGCGTTGAAAAAGTAGTTTCCGGATATATGGGCGGTAAAGTAAAAAACCCTACCTATAAGGAAGTTACAACTGGCCTGACCGGGCATGCCGAGGTAATTCAGATAACCTACAATCCTTCGATAATCTCTTATGATGAAATATTGGAAATATTCTGGGGAACCCATGATCCTACTACCCTGAATCGACAAGGAGCCGATGTTGGGACCCAGTACCGGTCGGTTATTTTTTATCACAATGAATCTCAAAAACAATTGGCAGAATCCTACAAAAAGAAGTTGGATTCTTCGGGAGCATTCGAACGCACAATTGTTACTGAAATAAGTCCTGCATCTGCTTTTTATAAGGCTGAAGATTACCATCAAAATTATTTTAACCTGAACAGCAATGTTCCGTACTGCACGTACGTTATACAACCCAAGCTCGACAAATTCAACAAAGTATTTGCGAATAAGCTTAAAAAATAATTCAACCCTTTATCAAAAAAAATCACCGCTTTCCAAAATTTTGCGAAACCTTTAGGAAAGTAAATCGTTAAACCTCGTGAGTAGAGTAATTCTTCTCATAGGTTTAGGTTTAGGTAAAACAAAAAAGTCCCGGGGCGCGGGACTTTTTTGCATTATAACCTTTCCCCATTTTAACCAAACCGACAAAATCATTTTAACACACAAACTAAGGCTCTATCCGGTAATTCCCTTTGATTTATTATCTTCCGTAAACATTACTGCCTATGTGCCGGCTGATGGCCTATAAAGGTACTTCCATCATTATCGATGAACTGCTTTACAAGCCCCATAATTCACTTATAAATCAAAGCATAAATGCCAAGGAACTGGAGGAACCCCTTAACGGGGACGGTTTTGGAATTGGATGGTACAATGCTGAAATCAGTCATGAACCGGCCACGTTTGTCTCCTTGAACCCCGCCTGGAGTAACCGGAATCTCAAAAACCTGGCCCCCAAAATTAAAACCAGTTGTCTCGTGGCTCATGTGCGGGCCGCCAGCGTGGGTGAAGTATCCGAGGCCAACTGTCATCCGTTTCAATACAAAGAACTTCTGTTGGCTCATAACGGAGGTGTTGAGCACTTTAGCCGAATAAAACGCAGTCTCCGTTCACAACTTTCCGATGAATTATACAATTGGATTAAGGGACAGACAGATTCAGAACACATCTTTGCTTTTCTTATTAATCGGTTAATAAGTGATCATCCTTCAATTACGCCTGACTCCGTTACCGAAGCATTTGAATTCACGTTCAGTTACATCAAGCAATTGATGTCGAACTATGAAATTAATGAAGATGCTTACCTGAATATGGTTATTACCAACGGTCATTTTATTGTGGCTACCCGGTATGTAACCAATCCGAAAGAAGAGCCCTTAACCTTATATCATTCAGAAGGCAGCCGGTATGTAGTTGAAAATGGAATTACTCGAATGGAAGCTCCTAAAGATAATGATCAGGCGGTTCTTGTTGTCTCCGAAAAACTAACCAACGATAATCACTGGACGTTAATCCCTAAAAACCATTTCGTTATCGTGGAACCCGATCTGAATGTCCGTATTAAACCTATTAAAGCGTGAGCCGGATTTTGTACGCATAGACATCTTGATTAGCTTCGCACAAATTCGATTTTTGTGAAATCTGATGTCATTATTGTAGGTGGTGGAATTGTCGGTCTTGCTACTGCACACCAACTCCTTAAGCATAATCCGTTACTTAAGATTACCCTGTTGGAAAAAGAAAATGCCCTGGCAAAACACCAGACTGGCAACAACAGTGGTGTTATTCATTCCGGGCTTTATTATAAACCCGGAAGCCTCAAAGCAAAAAATTGCATACGCGGCTATCACTTATTAGTGGACTTCTGCCGTGAAAACTCCATTCCGTTTGAACTCTGCGGTAAAATTGTTGTTGCAACCGAACAGGAGCAACTTCCTTTGTTGGAAAATTTGTTTGTTCGCGGCCAGCAAAACGGATTAACCGGCCTTACGAAATTATCCGGTGCAGAATTAAAAGACTATGAACCCCATGTGGCAGGACTTGCCGGGATATTTGTTCCCCAGACAGGTATTGTAGATTATTCCAAGGTTGCTGAAAAATACGGTGAGCTGATCCGTAATGCGGGCGGCTTAATTAACCTTGGCCAAAAAGTAATAGAGATTAAAATCAGCAATCATTCCGTTCAGGTTATTACGGAAAAAAATACATACGAAACACGTCTCCTGATTAATTGTGCGGGCCTATACTCTGATCATATAGCCCGCCTCACCGTTCCGGATTTAAATGTTAAAATAATCCCGTTCCGCGGAGAATATTACAAACTGAAAAAAGAAAAAGAATACCTCGTAAAGAATCTGATTTATCCGGTACCCGATCCGAATTTCCCATTTCTTGGTGTTCATTTTACCAGAATGATGAAAGGCGGAGTGGAAGCGGGACCTAATGCAGTACTCGCATTTAGCCGTGAAGGTTACCGGAAACGGGACATCAACATCAAAGAATTGACTGAATCACTTACCTGGCCGGGTTTTCAAATGGTTGCTTCGAAATATTGGAACACAGGATTAGGTGAGATGTATCGTTCATTTTCAAAAACTGCATTTACCCGGGCTTTACAAAAACTAATTCCGGAAATACATGAAAATGACCTGGAGGATGGAGGTGCCGGTGTGCGGGCCCAGGCATGCGATCGCACAGGCGGATTGGTTGATGACTTTTTAATCCTCGAGCAAAAACAAATAATCAATGTCTGCAACGCTCCTTCACCTGCAGCCACATCCTCACTTTCCATTGGGGAAACCATTAGTCAGATAGCTGAACAGCATCTTAACTAAATTAGATATTGCATCGGGTTACCGGTTATTCCTTAATGGCGCTTGCTTCGATTTCAACCAGGTATTCTGGAGATATCAGGGCACGTACTTCAACCATGGTTGTGGCAGGTTTTATTGCTCCAAAGAATTCCTGATGAGCCTTCCCCACTTCTTGCCACCGGCTGATATCCGTCACAAAAATGCGGGTTCGCGTTACATCGCTTAATTGGAATCCTGCCTCGTTAATTACCCGTTCCATTTTACCAAGAATAAACCGGGTTTGCTCAAACATATTGTCTTTACCGACCAGCTTGCCATGCTCGTCTACAGCCACAGTACCGGTAACCTCCAGTTGATTATTAACCAATACAGCCCTGGAGTATCCTACAATATCCTCCCATTTGGCACCGGTAGAAAATTTCTTTCGCATTCGTTCACTCGATTTTTACGGCATCTAATTACCAGATTTTCGACCAGAATTGAAAGTATATTCGGTGCATCAAAATCAATAGACACCATCCGTTCGGTTGTACATAAAATAGGATTAAGAAAAACACCCATGTGTTGCACTTGATGGATTATTTGATAATGTTTTCATTTGCACTGAACCTACTCTACTAAACCAGATCATGAAGGAAGTTACTGTGCATGAATTAAAGAAAGCGATGGTTAATCAAGAAAACGTGCAGTTGATCGATGTTCGTGAACTTCATGAAAATCAATTCTCCAACATTGGTGGCGATCTCATTCCCATGGCCTCCATACCTTACCAGATTGAGCGTATAAGCCGGGGTAAAATGACTGTTTTCTATTGCCGGAGCGGGGGGCGCAGTGCCAATATAATTCAATGGCTTGAAAACAATTATGGGTTTCAGAACCTTTACAATCTGAAAGGTGGATTGCTTGCCTGGCAAAAAGAAATTGATCCGGATTTAAAAGTATTTTAATTAAATCGGTTTATTGGCCACAACAGACTTCCAATAATCATGGTTACCAGGCTTATTCCTAATGCTGGAACCAAAGCTGGAATTTCAAGTGGGAAGTATTCAAAATAGATCCACGTAACCATACCTGAAATCATTGAAAAAATTGCTCCAACTGCACTTCCATTTTTCCAATACATACCCAGGGCCATGGGTATAAAAAGAGAAACCAGGCTGAAAATTGAAGCGCTTCCAACCAATTCATAGATATTTGATTTCAGGCATGCCATAATCGTAGCAATTAAACTGATCAGAAGAATCGATAGCCGGGTTAACAATAGAAAATGCTTGTCGGTGGGTTTATTTTTCATCAATGGCCGAATTACGTTTTCAGATAATACAGCGGCAGGTGCGAGTATAGAAGAACTTGTTGTACTCATGATTGCTGAAAGTAAGGAACCAAAAAATAAGATTTGTACCGGTAACGATGTATGGGCAAGAACCATGTTAGGCAAGGTCAATTGCTCATCACCATAAATCATTTCCGGATAGAGGTGCTTGACGCATAAACTTATAAAAAGTGGAAGCAGAGCAATCGTAAGGTAAAAGGCTGCTGCGTAATAACAGGAACGAACAGCAATTTTGGGAGAACCAGAAGACATCACACGTTGAAATATATCCTGAGAAGGTATGGAGCCCAAACCGAGAACTGACCAGGCAGCCAGGTAAGTCACAATAGAAACTGCATTGAACTCGGGAAAAAATCGGAAATTCTCTGACGGAACAGATTGAATAACTTCACTAATACCGCCAGCCTTTACAGACAAAATATAAGCCAGGACAGCTAATCCAACAATAATGATGATGCTTTGAATGAAATCCGTAATGGATATCGCCCACATACCGCCTATAAACGTATATACTGTAACCACTGCCGCATTGGCTACAATTCCTTGCCAAACCGGAAGACCGGTTACAACATTCATGATTAATCCGAGTGCAACCAATTGCCCGGCTATGTAACCGAAATAAGAAGGAACCATAAAGATACTGGCAATCAATTCGGTCTTATGTCCGTATCGTACCCGGAAATAGTCGCCTAGGGTGATCAGGTTCATGGAGTACAGTTTCCGGGCAAAGAAGAATCCAAATAAAAAAAGACATAAGGCTGCTCCGAACGGATCTTCGATCACGGCATATAATCCTCCCTTGAGGAACTCCGAAGAGGCACCAAATACAGTTTCAGAGCCAAACCAGGTAGCAAACAGGGCAGCGGTACTAAGCACGATGGGAAGGCTACGTCCCGCTAACATAAAATCGTTGGAACTCCTCACATTCCGGGAAGCCCATATACCAACCAGAATGGTAAGGAGAAGGTAAATTAGAATTGAAGCCAGAAGCAACCCACAGCAGATTTAATGACATATAAAGATTGCCATAATTGTGGGAATGAAAAACCACCAAAAAAGAAAAACCCCCAGAATCCTTGATCCTGGAGGTTAATCCTGTCTATAGTTGGCTTGATTCAAATGTACGTTCATAAAGTTCTCTTCTGGCAGTCCGTATCGGTCAAACGCAATTACACAAGTTAGAATGCGCATGGAACAGTTTGACGGTATTCAATCACATCCGAAAATCCATAACGGATAATCATACCACGAGAACCAGCTCGACTTAAATGGAAAAACCCTCAGAGTCCTGGACCCCAAGGGTTTTTCGTTGTCTATAGTTGGCTTTGATCAAATATACTTATCGATACATAAGCTTAGGTATTCCCATCGATTAGAAGGCAGAAAATGACTTGAGAAGTAATTTTAGAAGTTAAGCGGGGGTATAAAAAATGAAAATCCCCGAAATGTACACGACAATGGGGATTTTCAAAGTCTACAGTTGGCTTTAATCATGACAAAATTAAGCCTATAATTAAATATTCCAAGGGATTCTTAATCTTTTGCTTCCTCAGGGGCCGCAGTCGAATCTCCGTTCACAGAGTCTTTGGGTACCCAATTTTCCTGAATTCGCTCTTTTAATTGCGGTTTTGAGCCTGGAAAAGTTGTACGCGTGGCAATATCGTAACTGGCATAACCCAGCAAAATCACAAACAGCACTACAAAAAAAACAAAGATTTTCTTGGATCTGGTCATAAAAAAGGGGCTAACGCCCCTTTATTACATTTTGTACTATTTCACTTTATTAACCACAGCATCGAATGCTTCCCGGTGGTTGAGTGCAAGGTCAGCCAGCACTTTACGGTTGAGATCAATCCCTGCTTTCTTAAGTTTGCCCATAAACTGAGAGTAAGATAATCCGTGTGTACGAACCCCGGCATTGATACGTGTAATCCACAAGGCACGATATTCTCTCTTCTTTTGTTTGCGGTCACGGAATGCATATACGAGACCCTTTTCTACC
>JALOMY010000129.1 GCA_025455225.1 Cyclobacteriaceae bacterium
ACATTAATCGAAAGTGGGCAAGAGTAAACTCACCATATTGCTGCTCGTGTTCCTGGTGAATTTTGCTTCAGCCCAGGTCAACCGCTACATCGTATTCCTGACCGATAAGAATGGAACACCGTATTCCATAAACAATCCATCTCAGTTTCTTTCCGAAAAAGCAATCGAGCGAAGAACCCTGCAAGGTATTTCCATCGATGAATCTGATCTCCCTGTAAATCCTTCCTACGTTCAACAATTAAATGACGCGGGTGCATCGGTATTTTACCGTTCCAAATGGATGAATGCCGTTTTGGTATCGTGTGATGAATCACTTCTTCCTGCCATCGCTACATTGGGTATAGTTCAGTCTGTTGAATTGGTAGCCCCCGGAGAGATTAACCTGGGCGGCCGAAGTAAATCAACCAAGAGCAGGAAAAATGGTTTGGATGAGGCAACAGCTGCTCAGTTAACATTGATCGGCCTTGACCGCATGCAGGAAGATGGCTATCGGGGAGAAGAGATACGCATTGCCATTTTTGATTCCGGGTTTAGCGGAGTGAATACCACAGCTCCCTTTCAGTCTTTGTTGACTGAAAACCGGATCGAGTTAACGTATGATTTCGTACACCGTAATACCAATGTATTTCAATTCGATGATCATGGAACCCGTGTATTATCCATAATCGGGGCAAATGAACCCGGCACCTATACCGGGGGAGCCCATCAGGCTTTATTCCAGTTGTTTCTTACGGAAGACGTTGGAAGTGAATACCGCATCGAAGAATACAATTGGTTATTTGCAGCCGAGCGGGCCGATAGCGCAGGGGTGGCCATTATCAATTCATCACTGGGTTATAATACGTTCGACCTTGAATCCATGAATTATATACCCGCCCAGATGAATGGTCAGACGGCAGTCGTTACCCGTGCGGCCCAGTTGGCCTCATCCAAAGGAATCCTGGTGGTGGCCAGTGCAGGAAATGAAGGTCTCGATCCTTCGTGGCAGATTATAACCGCTCCGGCTGATGGGGAAGATGTGTTGGCCATCGGAAACGTTTCGGCAAGCGGCATCCGAAGTGCAACCAGTTCGATCGGGCCAACTGCGGATGGACGAATAAAGCCCGATGTGATGGCTGTGGGTGTTGGAGCAGCTGTAGTGCGAGCAAACGGTACTGTAGTTAATGCATCAGGTACTTCATTTTCATCACCCATGGTTGCTGCATTGTCTGCAGGACTGTGGCAACGATTTCCTTCTCTTACCAACAAGGAATTAATCCAGGTGATCCGAAATTCAGCTACGATGAGTAATAATCCCGATAACCTAATGGGTTATGGAATTCCCCATTATGAAGCTGCTGTAAATTTCCTTGAAGAACTTCAGCAGGAAGAACCCCTTGCTGTTTTTCCAAATCCGCTTACCGGCAATTACCTAACCATCCGTACTAAAAGTCCTGAAGAATTGCCCTCTGTTTCATTTCAATTAATCACATCCCAGGGACAGACTGTTCAGCAAAACTCCATTCAGTTCACCTGGCTTGATAATGAATACGAGCTGGATTTATCTTCTCTCTCAGTCGGTGTTTACATTCTCACCCTTTACACCCAGGATAAACGGTATACCTACAAGGTAATCCGGCTTTAAATTCTCCTGTTATTTTTTTGATTTCACGAAGCCAAATCCGGGCTTCTGTATATTTGTGCCAAAGTTTACTGCATGACGAAACCCATTATTGCCCCATCCATCCTGGCCGCTGACTTTGCCAATCTCGAAAGGGAAGTGAAAATGATTAATGAAAGTGTTGCCGATTGGGTACACGTTGATATCATGGATGGCATGTTTGTTCCCAACATCAGTATGGGTTTACCCGTAGTGGAAGCCATTCATCGGCACAGCAAAAAGCCGCTGGATGTACATTTGATGATCGTTCAACCCGAACGTTACCTGGAAGCATTTCATAAAGCAGGTGCATCTGTTATTTCAGTTCATATTGAAGCTTGTCCCCACCTTCATCGGACGCTTCAGCAAATCAAATCCCTGGGATGCCAGGCGGGGGTTGCATTGAACCCGCATACACCTGTGCAATTATTGGAAAATATCCTTACGGACATTGACCTTATCTGTGTTATGGCAGTGAACCCGGGTTTTGGAGGGCAGAAATTTATTGAAGGCACCTATAAGAAAGTGAGGCAGTTACGTCAGATGATCAAGGATAGCGGCTCAAAGGCATTGATTGAAATTGATGGGGGAGTAAACCTGCAGAACGGAGCTCCGTTAAGGGAAGCGGGAGCTGATGTGCTGGTGGCGGGTAACTTTGTGTTCAGTGCATCATCACCCCAGGATGTGATTCGTCAGCTTAAAGCAATCGGCTGATGAACACGGTATGATTCGGCAAGGTTTTTGTTTTTTCTTGATAACAAACTGTCTATGAAATACGCTGTTTACTTCCTTTTGATTACCGGTTTAGTGGCTTGTTCCCGTTCTGTAACCCGTGTTGATCCGGGAACACAAATTGATCTTAGCGGCCGTTGGAATGATACGGACTCCCGCATGGTGGCTGACCAGATGATTCATGATTTATTTAAATCGGATGCCTATCAGAAATACGCTAATGACCTGGGACGGAAACCCGTGATTGTAATCAGTTCGATAAAGAATAAGACCAGCGAACACATCGATGCCGGCAACTACATAAAAAAGTTCGAGATCGTCATCCACAATTCCGGTATGGCCGACCTGGTAGAATCTGAGGACTTTCGTGATAAAGTTCGGCAGGAAAGGGCCGAGCAACAGGATTTTGCAGATCCGGCAACGGCCGCCCGTTGGGGTAAAGAGTTGGGTGCAGATCTGATCTTATTTGGAGAGATGAATTCGGAAACGGATGTATACAACAAGAAGCGGGTTACGAATTACATTACAACCCTGTTTCTCACTGACATTGAAACCAACCGGAGAGTGTGGTACGGCCAGCATGAAATCAAAAAGTTTATTAAGAATTAACCAGAACGCAGAACATGCTGAAATCAATTACAGCCATCAGTTTCTTGATGCTGCTTTCAGCATGTGCATCCTTTTACGAGGGCACTTACGAATATAACCGTCAGTTTGAGACCGGTAACTTTGATGATGCCCTCAAGACCCTTCGCACGAATACCATTTATAACCGAAAACATGCACAGTTTCTGTCGTATGTAAATAATGGATTGTTGTTATCCGTAATGGGTCAGTACCAGGAGAGTAACGATTACTTTGAAAAGGCGTTCCTCTTTGGCGAAGATTACAGGATCAATATTGTTCGGGAAGCAGCCTCTTACCTGACGAATCCTACGGTTACCATTTACAGGGGCGAAGACCACGAACACCTGATGGTGCTTTATTACAAGGCGATGAATTTCCTTAAGATGAATCAGTATGAAAGCGCCCTGGTTGAATGTCGCAGATTAAACATTCGATTACAGCAACTGGCCGATCAATACCCTAATGAAAATAAATTCAGGCGCGATGCCTTTATACATAATCTGATGGGCATTATTTACCAGGCATCCGGTGACTGGAACAATGCTTTCATTGCATATCGTAATGCACTTGAAATTTACCAGGATGATTATACCCGATTTTTTAACGTTCATCCTCCTGATCAATTAAAAGCTGATTTGCTGGTGAGTGCATGGCGATCCGGGTTCAGAGATGAATTTGAATTGTATAAAACTCAGTTTGAATGGGATGATTTCCAGGTTTCAGATTCATACGGTGAATTGGTTTTCTTCTGGCATAATGGATTATGCCCCGTGAAAGATGAATGGAGCATCAATTTTTTTGTCAGACGTGATGGCGATATGTTTATTTTTTACAATGAGCAACTAGGCCTTTCATTCGCATTTCCTGTAACCGATAATGATGAACGCTCTGCGTTAAGTTCTTTGGAAGTATTTCGGGTAGCCTTTCCACGGTATGTTGAACGGCCTTTATTCTTCCAGCAAGCCGAGATTGTTGCCGGAGATAACCGGTATGCATTGCAGCTGAGCGAAGATATTAACAGGGTTGCATTTAAAAGCCTTGAACAACGTATGATGCTGGAGTTCAGTAAGGCATTGATACGGGTTGCTATGAAAAAGGCAACGGAATACAGTGTTCGTAAGGAAGATGAAAGTTTAGGTGCCATGATTGGGATGATTAACGCCATGACCGAAAAGGCCGATACCCGAAACTGGCAAACATTACCTCACAGCATCTTTTATTCGCGCATACCCTTGCAGGAAGGAGATAACTCAACCAGGTTTATTATGAACTCACCCAACGGAAAGCAAGATGAACATACATTCAATTACAGGGTTCGTCAAGGTCAGACTGTTTTTCATACGTTCACTTCCCTGGAAGCGAGAAGTCCGTCCCGGTACTGATTGTAAGCTGCCTGAAAATGGTTATTTTTGACGATAACCATTCATGAAAGATTCGTAGTCTGAGCTAATCCAATCCTTAATTCAGAATTCTGAACCGCTTCATTTCCATATCCTGTTTCATTTTGATTCTTACCGGATCGCAACTCTTTGCCCAGAAAAAGGAAAAGGAAGAGTCCATTCCGTTAGATCACTTTTACGTGGACCGCCAGGGCCCGAGTTTCCTGAGGATCTTGTTAAGTAAACTTAATTTTGGCCTCAGCACAGGTTTTGGGTCTACAACATTTAAACATGAGGTACCCGGGTTCGGAATTTATCAACCATCAAGCGGCCAGCCTATTCTATTTAATCCGGCTTCGCCCACAACCGGCTATAGCAATTGGTTTAACCGGTTGACCCCGACAACACTGACCATTGATCCAGGCAATTTTATTGTCAACAGCGATACCGCATCTATTGGTTTCAGGAGCAAGTCGTTGAATATTCCATTGCGGGCAACCCTTCATGTTGAATTCAGTAAAGTAAGGATCGGGGGCGGATATTCGTTTGATTATACACGGATCAATGAATTTGAACCTCTGATTTTCAAAGATGATATCAATAATTTCTCTCCTGATATTTCCAGCTTTTTTCTGAAGAAGTACTTTATCCTGGCAGGAGTTTCGGTTTATCGTTACGAAAATTATCTGCTCACGGCTGATATCAATGTAGGTGGCTACCGGCTGGGCAACAAATTTGATAATGCCATCATCGATCGGGGTATATTCTTCAATCTGGGTGCTACTGTTGAACGGGAAATGTCGGAGTATTTTAAACTTTTTGTTCGTCCTTCCTACGAATTTAAAAGTTATGATCTCGCCATTGAGGAAGCCGGAAGTAGTATTCAGCATGGAATGAATGCCTTCTATTTGCATATCGGGGCTACCTATCGCATACCCGAATTAAGACGTTGTTTCATCAAAGAATGCAGGGCACAGATCAATCATGCCCACGGTAATCGTGAGTACCGGAGCCGGATTCATCCCATCTATAAAAAGCAAAATCCGCACTATGGAGAAAACTACCCTAAACTCATAAAATACAAGGGGCAGAACAAGCGCAAATTGAACCCTTATTAGGAGCTGATTTTGGCCTCAAAAAAAGCTCAAAAAGTCCTTTAAATTGTGCTAAAAACCGCATTTTTGACTGATTAATTCTTTATCTTGCACCGCTTAAATTGAAAGCCTTAAAAAGAGGCCTTTAAGCGCGAATTATAGAAGCAATCTAAAAGCAAAAACGTGGCTGAAGATACCGGTGGTCTGACTCCTCCAGGCCGGCAAAATATAATACCAATCAACATTGAAGACGAGATGCGCGGAGCCTACATCGACTATTCGATGTCGGTCATTATTTCGCGTGCCCTCCCTGATGTCCGGGATGGATTGAAGCCGGTTCACCGCAGGGTACTCTTCGGCATGCTGGAATTAGGGGTGAATTATAACAAGCCGTATAAGAAATCGGCCCGTATTGTAGGGGAGGTTTTAGGTAAGTACCATCCCCATGGGGATGCTTCGGTTTATGATACTATGGTTCGTATGGCCCAGGACTGGTCCATGCGGTACCCATTGGTAGATGGTCAGGGTAACTTTGGTTCCATTGATGGAGATGCGCCTGCCGCAATGCGGTATACAGAAGCCCGGTTGCGAAGAATTGCAGAAGAAATGCTGGCCGATATCAACAAAGAAACCGTTGATTTTCAGCCCAATTTTGATGACTCACTAACTGAGCCAACCGTTTTGCCAGGAAAGATGCCCAACCTGCTTGTCAATGGGGCATCCGGTATAGCAGTGGGCATGGCCACCAACATGGCCCCGCATAACCTCAGGGAAGTTGTTGATGGCATTACGGCTTATATTGATAATAATGAAATCACCATTGATGATTTAATGAAGCTGGTAACTGCTCCGGATTTTCCAACGGGTGGCATTATTTACGGAACCAGCGGTGTACGTGAGGCTTACCGAACAGGTCGGGGAAGGGTATTGGTAAGGGCTAAGGCAGAAATAGTTACCAACTCAAGTGGGCGTGATCAGATCATTGTAACGGAAATACCTTACCAGGTCAATAAAGCCCTGATGATTGAGAAGACTGCTGCGTTGATTAACGAGAAAAAAATTGAAGGTATTTCGGATATCCGCGATGAATCCGACCGGGATGGATACAGGATTGTTTACGATTTGAAGAAGGATGCAATTGCTAATATTGTTCTCAATAACCTATTCAAATACACACAGTTACAGACTACTTTTGGAATCAATAATGTAGCTCTGGTTAAAGGCCGTCCGCAGACGCTGAATATTAAGGACCTGATCAAGTACTTTGTTGACCATCGCCATGAAGTGGTAATCCGAAGAACAAAGTATGAGCTGGCCGAAGCCGAAAAGCGGGCCCATATACTGGAAGGATACCTGATTGCCCTGGATAACCTGGATGAGGTAATTGCTTTGATCAGGGCTTCCCGCGACCCTGAAACTGCGAAAAGCGAGTTAATGAGCCGTTTTGGGTTATCGGAGATCCAGTCAAAAGCAATCCTGGAAATGCGTCTGCAACGTCTTACAGGACTTGAGCGCGAAAAGATTCAGCAGGAATACAAGGAAGTTAAGGAACTGATTGCCAAGCTCAATGAAATCCTCGCCAACGAGCCGATAAGGATGCAGATCATAAAGGATGAGCTGAAGGAGCTCCGCGACCGGTATGGTGACGATCGCAGAACTGAGGTTGTTCATACAGAAGACGACATAACGGTTGAGGACATGATCCCCAATGAGGAGATGGTGATCACCATTTCCAACCAGGGATACATTAAAAGAACCCTGTTATCAGAATACCGTACCCAGGGAAGAGGCGGCACCGGGTCAAGGGGTGCATTAACCAAGGAAGATGACTTTACTGAACATCTTTTCATTGCGTATGCGCATAATTACCTGCTGATCTTTACGGAAACAGGTAAAGTTTATTGGAAGAAAGTCTATGAAATTCCGGAAGGAACCAAGACATCCAAAGGCAGGGCTATTCAGAATCTCATTCATATTGAACCGGGTGATTCGGTAAAAGCGGTATTGAACATCACCAGCCTGGAGGATTCCGAGTACATCAATAATAATTTTGTGATTCTCTGTACCCAGCAAGGAACTATAAAGAAAACCTCACTTGAAGCGTATTCCCGTCCACGCCAGGGAGGCATTAATGCCATAACCATTCATGAAGGTGACAAACTTTTAACTGCCTCATTAACAAATGGTAATAACCACATAATTATAGCAAAATCTGAAGGTAAGGCCGTTCACTTCAGTGAAAAGGAAGTAAGGCCAATGGGCAGGACAGCCGCAGGAGTTCGGGGAGTTACGCTTGATTCGGCTGACGATAAAGTGATT
>JALOMY010000366.1 GCA_025455225.1 Cyclobacteriaceae bacterium
ATCTATCGTATCAGTGATGGAATAATCTACATACTTGATAAACGATCACGATTGATAACTGATACTTTCTTCATCGAACTGAATACTGCCGATTCCCTGATCGTCTTCCGAAAAGACCGTTCGTGTGAACGATACGAAATGGTTCGAACCAAGTAATGCATGATTACACTCGAAAAAAAAGATATTCGAAAGCTTTCGCTTGATGAATTGAAGGAATTCTTTGTTACACAGGGTGACAAGGCATTCCGGGCTCAGCAAGTGCATGAATGGTTATGGAAAAAATCAGCCAAGGATTTTGACCAGATGACCAATCTTTCCATTCAGACACGGCAACTTCTGAAAGATCAATTCACGATCAACCACATCCATGTGGATAAAATGCAGCGGAGTGAGGATGGAACCATCAAGAATGCAGTTAAACTGTTTGATGGCCTTATAGTAGAATCCGTATTGATCCCTACCAAAGACCGAATTACAGCCTGCGTTTCTTCCCAGGTAGGTTGCAGCCTGGATTGTAAGTTCTGTGCCACCGCCCGCCTGAAACGTATGCGTAATCTTTCGCCCGATGAGATATATGATCAGGTTGTAGCCATTAAGCAGCAGGCTGAACTTTTTTTCAATCGCCCGTTAACCAATATAGTTTTCATGGGCATGGGTGAACCTTTACTGAATTATACCAACGTTATTGCCGCAATTGATAAAATTACATCACCCGAAGGGCTGAACATGGCTTCCAAACGGATTACCGTTTCAACGGTAGGTATTGCCAAGATGATTATTAAGATGGCAGATGATGGCGTGAAGTTTAATCTTGCCGTTTCTTTGCACGATGCCATTAATGAAACCCGCTCGGCCATCATGCCTATTAATGAAACCAATTCGTTGGAAGAATTGGCAGAGGCCCTTAAATACTGGTACAAGAAAACCAAGCGTAAAGTTACCTATGAATACGTGGTGTGGAAAGGCATAAATGACACCGAAGAACATGCCCGGGCGCTGATTAAATTTTGCAAGCACATTCCGTGCAAGGTTAACCTTATTGAATATAATCCGATTGATGACGGTGATTTTCAGCAAGCTTCAGATGAAGCCATTCACATGTATCAGCGGTTACTTACCCAACACGGAATTATTGCCCGCATCCGCAAAAGCCGTGGAAAAGATATTGATGCCGCCTGCGGGCAGTTAGCCAATAAAAACTAGCCCAGATACACTAACCAATTGCACGGGCAACTTTCTGAAAAGAAGATAGCTTAGAATTATTTTTTAGAGGCATTGAAAAGTTTCTCTTTCTCTTCTTTGGTAAGGCTCTCATAACCTCCGTCAGAAATTTTATCGAGAATAGCATCGATTTCATCCTGGGATGTTACCGTTGTAGATTTTGATGAGGAGTTTTTAGTGGTTCGCTTAGGAGGCTCTTCATTTCGGTATGTAACGCGCACCTTGGGTTTGCTTTTAAACAAATCTTTAAACCAGTCGATGGTTATGGTAATCCAGCCTCCCCAGTTGATGCCCACCTGTAGTTGTTTCATATAAATTAAACCCATCAGGGCGCCTCCCAAATGCGCAACATTTCCTCCCAGATTAACACCTTGCCGAACGGATAGCATGGAAAGGACAACATAAAAGATGGCTATGTATTTGATCTTAACAGGACCAAAGAACAACAGGTAAAAAGTATAATTTGGAAGTAAAACTGCTGTGGCTACTACAACTGCATAAATCGCACCTGAAGCACCCACCATCTCGGCATTACCCACGACAGGGATCAGGTTATAAATCAATAAATAAGCAATTCCCCCTGTAAGTCCTCCCAGGATATAGACTGCAATCATTTTATCACTGCCCAGGTATTCAACGAATAATCGTCCAAACCAGTAGAGTACCAGCATATTGAATAATATGTGAAAAATATCCAATACGCTGTGGGAAAACATGTAGGTAATCAATGTCCACGGACGGACAATAAATTCAGATAAATCAGAGGGAATGGAAAATTGCTTATAGACAACTTCAAAAATCGAATCAAAGACTGGCATGAAGCTCAGCAAGTATAATAAGAGGATGCTCAGATAAATCACCACATTTATGATGATCAACTGCACATGGGCATTGTTGTGTCTTTGAAACGCTTGTTTGAATTCGTCAAACATACCTTAGAAAATCCTAATAAAACGAATTACCCTGGCTTCGCCAGATTTTTACTACAATATACGCAACAACTATTCCGCCCAAGTGGGCAAAATGAGCAACACTTCCGCTTCTATCCATTACAAACGTTAATCCACCCAGGAAAAATACCAGGTACTTAGCCTTAATAGGAATTGGTGGTATTAATAGCTGAACTTCCATATTGGGGAATAACATGCCAAAACCCATCAAAATTCCATAAATAGCCCCGGATGCTCCCAACATGATTCCATAGGTAGCTTGCTCCATAAAAAAGTAATCCACCACAACATTAAAAACACCGGCACCTACTCCTGTAATAATATAGAACATTAAAAACCGTTTTGT
>JALOMY010000130.1 GCA_025455225.1 Cyclobacteriaceae bacterium
CATCAGCGAAAGCTGAAGCAATTGTCAAATGAAATACCCAACACGCAACGCATCATACGTAAGCTGAAGGATTTTCAGATTGCTATTCCCAGCTGGGCGCTGGGCACTGGAGGTACTCGCTTTGGACGATTTTCAGGTGGCGGTGAACCACGCACCCTTGAAGAAAAGATTGAAGATGTCGGGTTGTTGCATGCTTTGAATAAATCCAGTGGCGCCATTTCCCTGCATATTCCGTGGGATATTCCTTCCAGCACCCGTAAGATCAAAGCACTGGCGGCCGAACACGGACTGAAGTTCGATGCCGTCAACTCCAATACCTTCCAGGACCAAAACAATCAAAAACTCAGCTATAAGTTTGGGTCACTCCAGCATGTAAATCCTAAGGTTCGTCAGCAAGCCATTGATCACAACATCGAAGTAATAAACTATGGGAAGGCACTCGGTTCCAATTCCATCACGGTGTGGCTTTCGGATGGTTCGTGTTTCCCGGGACAATTGAATTTTCGGAAGGCCTTTCAGCGAACGCTGGAAAGTTTGCAGGAAATCTATGCCGCCCTTCCCGTAAACTGGAAAATGTTTGTGGAGTACAAGGCTTTTGAACCAAACTTCTATTCTATGACCGTGGGCGACTGGGGACAATCCTATTTATATACAAGTAAACTCGGCCCGAAAGCCTACACGCTGGTTGACCTCGGGCATCATTTGCCCAATGCCAACATTGAACAGATTGTATCGCTTTTGCTGATGGAAGGAAAACTGGGTGGTTTCCATTTCAACGATTCGAAGTATGGAGATGATGATTTGACTGTAGGCAGCATCAACCCCTACCAGCTCTTTCTGATTTTTAATGAATTGGTAGAAGGGATGGATGCGCGTAACATGGATCACGCTTCAGGCCTCGGCTGGATGATTGATGCCTCACACAATGTGAAAGACCCACTGGAAGATTTATTACAGTCAATAGAAGCTATCAAAATTTCTTATGCCCAGGCACTGCTGGTCGATCGCAGGGAATTGAACCGTGCCCAGGAAAAAAATGACGTAGTCCGTGCACAGGAAATTCTTCAGCAGGCTTATCGTACTGATGTACGCCCCTTGATTGCAGAAGCGCGTCTTAAAGCCGGTGCTGCGCTTGAGCCGATTCAATTGTTCAGGGAACTGAATGTGAGGAAGCAATTGATTTCAGAACGAGGTGCAAAAACTATTGCCACCGGCCTGTAGTTTTAAGTCTTTCGTATTATGTCCACTCCCGTCATCGCCATCTTCGACATCGGTAAAACCAACAAAAAAGTTTTTCTCTTCGATGAGGACTACCGGATCCGGTATGAACAAGTGGTGGAACTCCCCGAAACAAAAGATGAGGACGGCTTTCCGTGCGAAGATCTTAATGTATTGTCCCGATGGGTGCTCAATACTTTTCAGGAGTTGCTGGCGAAACGTGAATTTGATATTCGGGCGATAAATGTTTCTGCGTATGGTGCTTCTCTGGTCCATCTCGATGATAAGAACAACCCAATTACGCCTCTTTATAACTACCTCAAACCTTATCCGGAAGATCTTCATAAAAGATTCTACAATACATACGGAAATCCGATGGACCTGGCTAGAATCACTGCGTCACCAGTACTGGGTAACCTTAATTCAGGTATGCAGTTGTATCGGCTTAAGTACGAGCAACCCGAAATCTTCCAACGAATCAAATATTCACTGCATCTGCCCGAATATATTAGTTACTTATTTTCCGGTAAGCCGACTACAAGCCTAACCAGCATGGGTTGTCATACTCAACTTTGGGATTTTTCAATGAACCATTATCACAATTGGGCAGTGAAGGAAGGCATTGATAAAAAATTTCCGCCAATAACGCCATACACAGAAACCACAACTTTAAACACCCATAATCACACAATCACTATCGGTACAGGATTGCACGATAGTTCTGCTGCATTAATTCCTTACCTGGACTCCTTTCACGAGCCCTTTGTATTGATTTCAACCGGAACCTGGAGCATCAGTTTGAATCCATTCAATCATTTACCGCTAACCGATGATGAATTGCTACACGATTGTCTTTGCTACCTTAGTTATACAGGAAAACCAGTTAAAGCATCCCGCTTTTTCCTGGGGTTTCGGCATGAAGAAGCAATAGAAAGACTTGCAGAGAAATGGCATGTAATGAAAGAACGATTCCTTCAGGTTATCTATGAAGAATCTTTGGCTGAAGCCATGCTTAGTCTTGCAACTTCCGGTAACAACGATGAGTTTGCACTACTGAACTCAATTCCGGAAAGTTATCATTTCATTATAGCCAGGCTTGTACTGGAACAGAAACGATCAACCGACCTGATCTTACAGAATACATCCGAAAATATCTATGTGGATGGTGGGTTCAGCCGTAATAAACTTTTTGTCCCTATGCTAAAGAAACTTTACCCGGATCATCGGGTAAGTTCAGCTGAACTTCATCAGGCTTCTTCAATCGGTGCAGCTATTGCCATTCATCAATCATGGAATAAAAAACTAATTCAATTGAATTTAATTCAATTAACTGACTTTAAATGATTTCTCCTTTTAGAAATGGACGATATCAAAGCATGACAAACATTAAACCGTTGGACATGCTTTGTTGAGGAGTAACGTCAAATGAAAATTGGAACTTGTGAATATGCTCCAATCATTGCGAATAAAATATGATTGCTGATGACCGATCGCTTATACTAATGTGTATTCATTCAGCATCTCACGAACTGCATCTTTATCGTTAAACATAAGAACATCAATTATTGATAAATTGGGAATAAAGGCATTTCCAAATTGATTGTATTCGATTTTATTCGATTGAACAAACCTTAATTGTATTCCTCTGCTTTTAAAATATTCTTTATCATACAACTCCTGACCGTTATACGCATTTACATAACTTTCATAACCCAATTCTTTGGTAATCTGAATCAGTCGGTCTGCCCGGTCTATTCCTTTGCTCCCCGGTGAACATATTGATGACTTCGTCCAATTAATCTCTTTACCCAAATAATGATACACTTCAATAAAGGAATTAATAGCCATATCGGCTATATTTTCATATTTCTTTTCCAGCACCCTTAAGTTCAATTCCTTTATAGGCTTGTAAAAGGGTGCCCGCTTATACGCTGATTCAAGTTGTGCACCGAATTTTGCCATGAAGACATTATCCACGATTGGTACAATCTCATTGATAAGTTTATTCTGGCTTGCCTTTTCAACCGGTATAGTAAAAAGAAATTCAGAACCATTGATCAATATATTATTGCGATTTATCCATCCGCGCTTTATATAATTGACATCATCGTAAAAAACGATTTTATCCGTTGCTTCAATTAAATGAAAATAACCTATGTAGGGAAACACATAGGGTTGCATGATGGAGAGTGCCTTCATTAATGTTGTTAATAACCTAAACCTGAATCAAAGATATTGCGAATAATCATCATCACAAGGGAAGAATCAGGTAATATAATCACGACCCAAAACATGTAATCCTAGTTAACTAACCATAATTTCATCGAAAGAAATATGATCTTATCGATAAAATATCTGTTCGTGATTGAATTATGCTTCGCAATCATTTAAAGGAGCAATTGCACAACAAATCAATACTAGGATAGTCATTTAAAATTCATTTTGAATCATTTTTAATATCAACGAATTCCACGAACTGGAAATGCCAGAATATTGGTTGCTTCAAAACTCTAACTAAAGTATTTGGTAATCCCCGGAACAGCGGCTGGATACTCACCATTTGCATCAGGCAATACAGGCGGTTTTGCGTTCCAATCGTAGGAAGCCGGCATGATTGAAATTCCGGAATTCAAGGTCTTATCAAATTCAACTACCTGACCTGAATACGTTGCCATCCGGCCGAGAATTGCAGTCATGGTACTCTTTGCACCGTTTTCCCCATCTGCGAATTTGAATTCCCGGTTGGCTATCGCAGCAAAGAGTTCATCATGTTCAGCCTGATAAGGGTTATTCTCCTTCTTGCGATCAAACTCAAACAGAACCTTACCACTGCGATCGGTAATACGGCCTTGTCCGCAATGGATATTTCCCTTCGTACCCATAAAGAATTCATCCACCTTGCTCATAGTGCCTTTAATATGACGACATTGACTGTTCATGATTGAGCCATCTGCATAATGAAACTCCACGTAATGATGGTCGAAAATCTCTCCGTAATCTTTACCTTTCCTTACTTCACGACCTCCCATACCCTGCGCTTTTACAGGGTAAGCGTCTTTAAACCAATTAACGACATCAATATTGTGGATGTGTTGTTCAACAATATGATCTCCGCACAGCCAGTTGAAGTAATACCAGTTTCGCATCTGGTATTCCATTTCAGTCTGACCGGGTTTACGTGGATTTACCCACACACCATCTCCATTCCACCAGGCCTGTGCTGAAACAATGTCACCAATCATTCCATCTTTTAATCGTTTGAACAATTCGCGATATGAAGTCTGGTAATGACGTTGCAGACCAACTACCACATTCAATTTTTTTTGTTTTGCTTGTTCAGCAGCTGTAAGTACTTGCTTTACTCCTGCCGGATCAGTAGCTACCGGCTTTTCCATAAATACATGTTTATTGAGTCGGATAGCTTCTTCAAAATGAATCGGGCGAAATCCGGGAGGTGTGGCAAGGATAACAACATCCGCCAAAGGAATTGCTTTTTTGTAAGCATCAAACCCTACAAATTTGGTTTCTTCGGTTACTTTAACCCGGTCTTTCACATTGCCTGTTGCACCGCTCCAATCCGAAATATCATCCGACATCAGGGCATTATAACATTCATCCAGCCGATCCCGAAACGCATCTGCCATGGCAACTAACTGAACATTCTGTTTGGTTAGCAAGGCTTGCATGGCAGCCCCGGTACCACGGCCACCGCAGCCAACTACGGCAACTTTAATGGCATCGTCTGCTGATGTATTAAAAAAACTGGTTGAACCGGCCAATGCAGGGGCTGTCATCAGTCCTCCGGCCAAAAGAGTTGATTGCTTTACAAATTCCCTGCGTGATGTTGTTGCTTTCATATGGATGAAGTTAGTTTTTCAGATATAGGTTATAAAACTTTTCAATCTCTTCTTTCGATGGTTGAACGGCCGGACGCACTATTCGAAAACCTACAAACATTCCATCGGTTAACCACCAACGACTTTTCGGTATTTGCGGATCACGCTGATTCCAGGATGCTTCAGATGGTATGCGGTTGGTACAGCGAAGTTCTTCCGCACCATCAAGATAGGAACCTCCCCTGACCGTGCGAGGATATTTTGCACCGGGTGTTGTAATTGGATTATTGGCGGCAATTTTTGAATAATAATCGGGCAGATATTGGTCGATAGTCCATTCCGAAAGATTGCCCAGCATATCGTACAGCCCCCAGGCATTTGGTTTCTTTCCACCTACCGGTTGAAACTTACCGTCACTATTATCTTTGAAATAACCATATTCCTTAAGTTTCTCAGGGCTGTCATTAAAGGGCCTGTCGGTTGTTGTTCCCGACTTACAAGCAAACTCCCACTCGGCTTCCGTAGGCAATCGGTAAAACAATCCGGTCTTTGTATATAGCCACTTGCAGTACATCATCGCTGTTTGCTGGCTCATACTGTTTACCGGCTGATTCGGCTGACGTCCCATTCCCCATGTCAAATCAATATACTGGGGTGTCGGACGGGTTACACCATCAATATTTTTTGCCTGGGGAAGATCCATGTTTTTAAAAAAGATATCCCACTCGGAAAAAGTTACTTCCTTCTCACCAATCCAGAAGGGAGAAATTTCAATTTTCTTTTGCGGAGTTTCATCGGCTTCTTTTACCATAGAATTACTGCCGATGGTAAACGATCCGCCCTTTACAGCAATCATTTTAAAGGTTACGGCTGTACCCGGAAATGTGTATTGGTACGATTTAAAATCCTGCGCTGTTGCTATTGAACTAAGAAAAGAAAGTGTAACGAATACCCACTTCATTCGAAAAAGGTAGGAAATATTGCCAGTCCGAACAATGAGAAATCATTTTTTACTAGACTGATATTTTGTGGATATTCAGATCGAAAATCATCAGCCTGTATGAAACGAAGAAATTTCATTGCCAAAGGATTAGCCCTCTCTGCAAGCGCTTTAACCTTTCCATCCATTGCGAATTCGCGGGAGCCCATTTCAGGGCAACCCTTCAATCTGAATTACGCTCCGCACGATGGCATGTTTGCTGCACATGCGGGCCCCGATTTTCTGGATCAGATAAAATTTATGAACGATCAGGGTTTTCGTTCCATAGAAGATAATGGCTTGCGACAACGCACTGCTTCTATTCAAGAAAAAATAGGGAGTCAGCTGGCTAATCTTGGCATGACGATGGGGGTGTTTGTTGCGCACAACATTGCCTGGGACGATGCCAACCTGGCAAGCGGCAATAAGGAGAAGCGCGACAAATTTCTTCAGGAAATCAGAGAATCCATTGATGTAGCAAAACGGGTTAATGCCAAATGGATGACCGTAGTACCCGGTACACTTGACAAGAAGCTGGAGATGGGGTATCAGACTGCCAATGTGATTGAAGCATTACGCAGGGCAAGTGAAATTCTTGAACCTCATAACCTGGTGATGGTACTGGAGCCGCTCAATCCATATCGCGATCATCCCGGTTTATTTCTCGCCCGATCACCTCAGGCTTATGCACTATGTAAAGCCGTTAACAGCCCATCCTGCAAAATCCTTTTCGATATGTATCATCAACAGATTACCGAAGGGAATATTATTCCGAACATTGACATGTGCTGGGATGAGATTGCGTATTTTCAAATTGGCGATAACCCGGGAAGAAATGAACCCACCACCGGTGAAATGAATTATAAAAATATTTTCAGACACATTTACAATAAAGGTTTTAAAGGCGTGATGGGCATGGAGCATGGGAATTCGAAAAAAGGAAAAGAAGGTGAAATGGCGGTAATCACCGCTTACCGGGAGTGTGACAATTTCAAATAATCAAATCCGGTAATCATATCAGAAAGAAAGTCAATTTGGCAATTGAAATTCTCTTTCACTTTGAATGTAAAAAGATCGGTAAGCAATAATTCCCAGGCCAGTTGCCATCAGTACAGAAGCTAACACGATGATAACGTGGCTAATGCTTGTTGGAATCCAACCGGTTGAGATCAATACAATCTCTGAAACTATAAACCCGGTAACGATAAGGAAAACCTCATACTTTCCGATTACCTGGCGGTTGAAATATTCGTGATACCAGGCTAATAAAAAGAATGAAATCTGTGCAATGAGCACCAGGTGCAGATACGCAATTACATAATTTCTGACTTCATAGGCCAGCATGGCAACACTTGGAAATGAAGAAAGCAATTGAAGAATCAGCTTTATAACAAATGCCATGAAGGATAACATCAGTAAAATTCTGGCAGTTGTTGAAATGTCTTTCAACCAATTATCAATTGTGCCTTGAAAGGACCGAATGAAAAAACCAAGGGCGAAAACCTGGATCAGCGCAGAGACCATGCCCAGAAATTGTATGACCGTAACAGGTTGTGTCCAGAGCGTGGAAAGCGCATAAGCCGGGAAACAGGAAATGAACAGCACCCAGCGGAATTTTCTTACTGTGAACTCATATATAACTACTCCTCTTACTTCCAGAAAATGGAAGAACAATGCAAAAACACCAAAAGTAAATACACCATTGTATTGAAAATGTAAATAGAAATA
>JALOMY010000367.1 GCA_025455225.1 Cyclobacteriaceae bacterium
ATTATTGAGTTCAATCGTTTTGTTGTTCATTTTTCAATCCTGTGAAGAGGATCAGCCTGCTGTTCAGGTTCCTGAAGAACTGCGTATAAAATCCATGCAGACTATCGGGCCGAGCTGGACCCAAAGTTCGGTGTTTGATTATCATCCGGATGGAAGGCTTGCTTCGGTTCAATGGGAACGCAACACTCCTTATACAATTACCGGCCAGGAACTGTATGAGTACGATGCTCAGAATCGTCTAATCAAAATGATCAATAAAATTCATGATGTTATTACTACGGAGACTGAATATGTATATCAGAACAACCGGATTGTTGCTGCATTAACTTTTATCGATGGAATAAAGGACAGCTATTCATTTTACGAATACGATGACAATGGCAAACTGATTAAAGTTGAATTCTTCCGGAAGGATTATCAGGCTAACGGGTATTATCAGGATGAAGAAAAGCTGTACACCTATCATCCTGATGGTAATTTATACGAGATTGAAACGTATGTCTTGTCTCAGGAAGAAGGCGGGCTGGTCTGGAATAATAAGCGAATATACGAGACGTATCATGAGAAAATCAGCCTGATTGACAATGAGCCTTCGGTACCCGGCCTAAAGCTTCAAAAAAATCTTCCGTTGAAATTCAACTTAGTTACCAGTGTAGGCACATTTCCCTATACGTTTACGTATCGGTTCTATACCAACGGATTGCCGGCTGACCGCGTAACTACTTATAATGACGGACAATCAGAGCAAACCGTGTATACGTATCAATAAAAAATTAAACCCGACAATACTTAACCTTACTGAAGGTCCAGGTCATTTCTGTGTGTTTGTTACAAGAAAATAAAACGTTTCGGATTTTACGGTAATTAAGAAATCAGGGCTTCATAATATTCCGTACCTTCGGTAGGAGCCTATGAATCCTGTTATTGCTATCCTCGGTCAATTGTATCCTCTTACTGAGGAGACAACACACTTATTTCAAACAATTCTGAAACATAAGTCCGCCCGCAAAGGTGAACTTCTGGTTCGTCTTGGTCAGGTACCCGAAAATTTCTATTTCATAGAGAAAGGATTGGCACGGGTTTATTACAATCGCAATGATTTGGATGTAACCGATTACTTTGCCATCGACAACCAATTCATCGGGGCGTTGCCCGCTTTATTTTACAGCAAGCCATCGCACAAGGCTATTGAAGTGCTTGAAGATTCTGATATCTGGTATTTTTCGTATGCCGCATTTGATGCCTTGTGTGAGAAGCATCACGACCTCGAACGTGCAGCCCGGAAGATGACCATCTTCGGTATGATCCAGGGTCAGCAACGCATTGAAAGCATCCGCTTTTTATCGGCCAAAGAGCGATATGAGGAACTTGAACGACTTTACCCTGGCATTACGAACCGGGCACCTCTGAAATACATTGCTTCGTACCTTGGTACTACCCCAGTAAGCCTGAGCCGAATCCGTGCAGGCAAGCAATAAGAAGCTCTTTTTAACATATGTAAAATTCATACGGTACAATACAGCGTATACTTCTTCAGGTTTACGCACCATCATTCACTTAACATCAAACCGTTATGAATACTATTTCTTTGAAACTCAATGCATCCTTGCTTCGCCTGATTTTTATTTTAGGCCCCTCCTTGCTGGTTATGTCTTCTTTAAGTTTTGTATTGGGCATCGGTCTTATCCCTCCGGGAATTTCCAGTTATGTGGAGGGCATCTTCGGTTCGTATGCGTTGGTTTTATTTGCTCCGATTTATCTGTTCATGGGAAATTGGCTGTGGAACGTTCGGAAAACACTCGGTGCAACTGCACTTGTTACCGGTTTGCTAGGTTCCGTAGTTGGATTCGGAATGGAATTCATGCGTGTGGTGGAATTTGGATTGCGTGAAAGCGGAGCAACCGATCAGTTGTTCAGCGCATTCTATCAGCAACCTGCAGGTGAGTTCCTGATCGTGGCCTTGTGCGGACCCCTGTTTCCATTAACATCCATTATCCTGGGTGCTGGTTTTCTTGGCAAGAACCAAATTCCGACATGGGCCTCCGTTGCGTTGATTGCTGCCGGAATTTTCTTTCCGCTGGCCCAGGTACTTGTATTGGATTGGGCATTGAAGATTACCTATCCGCTTGCCACCATAATCTGGCTGATCGTTTTTGGTTGGATCGCTGTTAAAAAATTAAATTGATTTTTATGCAAAAGAAAATTCTGATCGTTGGCGGAGGGATAGCCGGGTTAACCACAGCACTTGCTTTGGAGAGAATCCAGATGGATTATTACCTGCTTGAAGCCGTGCCTGAAATTAAAGCATTGGGAGCAGGTATTACGCTTGCGGGTAATGCCATGAAAGTTCTTGAGAAACTGGATGTAGCCTATGCAGTACAGGAACGGGGCGAGACCCTCACCTCCATGATCATTCAGGACTATCGTGGAAAGGAAATTTCTGTAGTTGATGCGGAAAAACTGAATCGAGAATATGGCATGTATAACGTGGCTATACACCGGGGCG